>DATIHF010000056.1:0-3219 GCA_035480955.1 Saccharimonadales bacterium (SeqCode)
GCCATTTTGTTGTAGGATTTTTCTCTCAGCGAACCAGCAAAACCAACAATTTTTAACATGAATTAACAATCTTCGTATTTAACAGTAATGTCTGGGAAGCACTCTTGATCAACCGGGGAGTAATGGGATCCTTGGAAATAAAAATAACTAATTGTGGCAATTAAGATCGTAATAAAGATGAAAATTAAAATCATTATACTTCTTTTAGATTTCAACAAAAACTTCCCCATTTTCAACTTTTGTTTTGTAAACAGGTAATGGTTCTGCTGAAGGAGGAAGGGTATTTTCCCCAGTTTTAATGTTGTAATGGCTTCCGTGACAAGTACATTCGACTTCCTCTCCATGGAGAGCAAAGTTTTCGTGAATTATGCAGTATTCGTGGGTACAAAGATCGCTAGTGGCATAAACCTCCCCGTTCTCTAGAAAAAGAGCGATTTCTTTGTTGCCAATTTTTACTCCTTTAACGGAGTTTTCATCTAGCTCAGAGAGAGCGGCTACTTTTACAAAATCTGCCATAAATACCTACTTACTTAATCAATTTTAAACTTTTTCTCGACAAAAGTGGTAAGTTTTTCTTTTTCTTTTTCCGGAAGTAGTCCCATAACAGAATGAAAATAGCCTGCAACGATCATTCTTTTGGCCTCTTCCACTGCTACTCCACGAGAGGTCAGATAAAAGATTTGTTCTGGATCGACGGGTCCAACAGTTGAAGCGTGTCCTGCTTTGACTTCATTTTCATCAATTTCCAAACTGGGAATTGCCTCAGCTTTGGCTTCTTTGGAAAGAAGCAACGCGTCTTCCCGGAAATAAGTATCAGTGTTTTTCGCTCCATGATTGATTTTAACCAGTCCGTAAAATCCCCCTCTGGCCTGCTCAGTGAGAACTGATTTGATCAAAGTGTTGGAATAGGTATTTGCGGCGGAGTGGGTAATATTGATAGTTGCCTTCACTTCGTCAGAGTTAGCCAGGAAAAAAGCGCCAACAACATTTAGCCTCGCTCCCCGTCCGGAAAGAGTGGCGTTAACGACGATTTCCTCAGAACCAGTTGTCCAAACCAAAGGCAAAACCTTTTCCTGGTTTTCCTGGAGAGTCAGATTAATATTTTTCATTAACCAACTGCTCCGATCATTTCAAGCTGAATTAATCTATTTAGCTCTAGGGCGTATTCGAGTGGTAGTTCTTTGACGATTGGTTCGATGAAGCCGTTGACAATCATTGAAGTAGCGTCGTTTTCACTCATTCCCCGACTCATGAGATAAAAAAGTTGATCCTCGCCAATTTTGGAAACCGTGGCTTCGTGGCCGATATTGACGTCTTCCTCGTCGATTTGCATCGTCGGATAGGTGTCGGAGCGTGATTTCTCATCGAGAATCAGGGCATCACAACGAACATTGGCTTTGGCTCGCTCCGCCCCTTTAATTACTTTCAGCATGCCTCGGTAACTGGTCCGCCCACCATTTTTCGAAATTGATTTAGAAACTATCGAGCTGCTCGTGTCAGGGGCTAAGTGATAAGCTTTCCCGCCCGCGTCTTGGTGCTGACCAGCGCCGGCAAAAGCGATCGAGAGCACTTCTCCTCGGGCACCGCGACCTTTTAGATAAACACTAGGGTATTTCATAGTGATTTTTGATCCCAGGTTGCCATCAATCCACTCCATTGTCCCCTCTTCTTCGACAAAGGCTCTTTTGGTAACCAAATTGTAGACATTGTTGGACCAATTCTGGATTGTGGTGTAGCGGAAACGAGCGTTCTTTTTGACAAAAATCTCCACTACGGCAGCGTGGAGTGAGTCGGTTGAATAAATCGGTGCGGTGCAACCTTCGACATAGTTGGCCTCGGCACCTTCATCGACAACAATTAACGTGCGCTCAAATTGACCCATGTTGGCTGCATTAATCCGAAAATAAGCTTGCAACGGAACGTCAACTTTGACTCCCGGAGGAACATAAATAAAGGATCCACCAGACCAAACTGCGCTGTTTAGAGCAGCGAGTTTGTTGTCCGCTGGTGGGATAGCTTTGGCAAAGTATTGCGAAAAGATTTCCGGATATTGTTTGAGAGCCGAGTCAGTATCGAGAAAAATAACTCCTTTTTTCTCCCACTCTTTTTTAATCGAGTGGTAGATCACCTCAGACTCGTATTGGGCCCCGACTCCTGCTAGGTATTTTTTCTCAGCTTCGGGAATGCCAATAGCGTCGTAGGTTTCGCGAATTTCTTTAGGCAGACCTTCCCAAGTCTTGCTTTTCTCTTCAGTTGGCCGGATGTAGTAGTAAATGTCGTCATAATTGATCGTTGAAAGGTCGGCGCCCCACATTGGCTGTTTTTTGGAGTTGAATATTTCTAGCGCTCGAAGACGAAAATCTCGCATCCACAACGGTTCTCCTTTGATATGTGAAATTTCACGAACTATATCAGCGTTGAGCCCTTTTTTGGCTTTAAAAACATAATTTTCTGGTTTGGAGAAACCATATTTTTCTGCGTAACTTTGATTTACAGAAACGTCAGCAACAACTTTTGTCATATATTCACGTAACCTTTTTCTTCAACTGTTTCGGCTAACTCTGCCCCTCCACTTTTCACAATTTTCCCATCAACTAAAATATGGACGAAATTTGGTTTGACGTATTTTAGAATTCTCTGGTAGTGAGTGATCAATAATATTCCAATATTTTTTGAATAAATATTATTAATTCCTTGCGAGACAATTTTTAGTGCATCAACATCAAGACCAGAGTCTGTTTCGTCTAAAATCGCGTATTTTGGCTTCAAAATCGAGAGTTGCAAGGTTTCAACTTTTTTCTTCTCTCCCCCGGAGAAACCATCATTAACACTTCGTGTGAGGAATTTTTCATCAATTTTTAGATTTTTCATTGATTTTTTTACTATTTTTTGAAACTCCAATGCCGAGACATGATGGCTCTCTAAATTTTTATTAGCGCTCCGCAGGAGATTAAAAACAGAAACTCCTGGGACTGCCACTGGGTACTGCATTGCCAAAAACAAACCTAGTTTGGCTCTTTTGTCAGGAGTTAGTTTAATCAGATCCTCTCCATCAAGTTTTATCAAGCCAGAATTAACAAGGTAGCGTGGGTGTCCCATGAGAGCCAGTGAGAGAGAGGATTTACCAGAACCATTCGGGCCCATGATTGCATGGATCTCACCTTTATCAATTTTGAGGTTTAGTCCTTTGAGAATTTCTTTGTTGTCAGTAGAAACGTG
>DATIHF010000057.1:0-16775 GCA_035480955.1 Saccharimonadales bacterium (SeqCode)
GGTTTCACCATCACTACCCTATATGCCTTGATCCTTTATGCCCAAAGGCAAAGCCCCAAACGCTTAGCTTTTCTGACCTTAGCGTTCACTGCGGCAATTTTGAGCAAATACTCTACTTTTTTCCTCTTTGCCATTGTGATCAGTTTGATGCTCTACATTTATAAAGTTAGGGGAGAGAGGAGATTCAAACACATTTTTATCATGCTCTGTGGCAGTTTATTAATAATTGTTCTTTTTTACGGCTTACTTTCATTTCGCGATCGAGGCTTGGCTGGTTTCTCAGCTCTCACTTACTTCTTGGGTTTAGGTGGCACTTTTGGCGCGGTTGCGAGCACTGAGCGTTTTTCTTACTTACTTGGTGAAAGCTACACTGGTGGCAAACTTTATTATTTTCCGGCTCTTATTGCGACAAAGACCCAGGTTTTAACACTAATAGGATCAATGCTCGGGCTTTTTTATCTCGCCACCAAACGCTTGGTTTTACCCAAACTTGAGTTAGTCATCTTTTTCACCCCATCGACGCTCTTTCTCGCTTTGGCAATGGTTTCAAAGTTTAATATTGGCTTGCGCCATATTTTACCGATCTACCCGTTTATTTTGATAATAGCGGCAGCTGGATTTGTGGCACTTATCCACAATATCGAGAGAGTTTTCCACAAAAGTCTTGCTTTAGCGCTTGTTAGTCTGGTTTTATTAATAATAATTGGGGGGAGAGTTTACTCAATTGCTACTACTTATCCACATTTCCTCAGTTATTACAATTTCATCGGTGGGGGAACGGACAACGGTTGGAAGGTCGCCGATGATGCGAACTATGATTGGGGACAAGATGTGGGGCGCTTAGCTGATTTTGTCAGAGAGAACAAGATAAACTCGCTAGCACTAGACAATTACACCGGTCTCTATGCCGCCAGGGATTATTACAATCTACCAGTCAAGCAATTTTATCCCACCCAAAAAGATTATAAAGGCTACGTCGCTTTATCCACATCCGCCATTGTTTTTCACGAGGACAAAGCTGATAACTACGGTTGGCTAATAAATACCCACCAACCCATCGCCAAAGCCGGGAAAAGTATATTTATCTATAAAGTGGAATAAAAAACTAGCCTGTGAAGGCTAGTTTTGAAACATTAACAGCTGCTTTAATCAGTTCTAGATCGGAGAGCTATTACTCATTGCCCTTAGGTAATCTAGAATTCGAACCATGAGTACAGCTGTAGCTATCTTCTCTAGAACAGAGGTTCCAGACTCTTGATTTATTAAGAAGTCTGGTCTCAGCATTTCTGAAAAATGTGTACGGTTACTGCTGCGCTCATCAGCAATTGTAATTATTGCCCCGTTGAGAGCAGCATCCATGTCCTTCATCTCCCCCAAAATCTGATGATAAACCAGCTCTCGACTTGAGTCATCATCGAAGGAGCTTACCTCGATATTGTACTGCTCGATCAAATATGGGGTAAGCCCGTCATCAACCCAGTCAAACAACCTGCACCTCCTCGTGCTTCGAATTCTTCCGATTTATTAGAATGGATTTTAAAGGATTTAGTTCAAAGAGTCAATACTATGGGTTAGGATTTACTTTTTTATCAGAGATTTTAGGGAAGAGAGTTCTTCCTTTATTTCTTTTAGCTCTTGTTCGATTTTTCCTGGTTCAGTACTTTCCGCAGGGGAATTTGAATCTCCAACTAGAACACTAGCTAATATTGAGGCGAGTGCACCAATGATGCCAATACCCATCACCATTACAAACATTCCCGCAATTCGTCCGATTATTGTAACCGGGTAAAAATCTCCGTACCCGACTGTTGTGATCGTCACTACTGACCACCAAAAAGCGTCCCAACCGTTAGTGATATTCGCGTCCGGGGAATGACTCTCGGCGTTGAGCACAATGACGCTTGCGGTTGTTAAAACAAGTATTGCTAGTAGGATCGTGATGAAACCAGCATATTGGGCGCGGTGCTCAATAACATCATCGATCAACTTCTTTTGATTCTGACCGCGAAGCAATCGCAGAATTCTGAAAAGCCTACTCAACCGAGCCAATCGTAGTAACCCAGCGAATTTAAAAATAGGGTGTGGTAAAGATGGGATTGACCCCAGCAAATCCAACCAACCTCTACCTTGAATAAAGTATTTCCCTCTTGAGGGTGAATTCTTGAGATTTAGAGCAAAGTCACCCAGAAAGATAAAACAAATAAAATTCTCGTAAAAGGAGAGTAGTTGAAGAGTAGCCGAAGACAGCGGCAGCAGAAGCAAAACCATAATCACCAAAGACATCACGGTCAAGACCAAAATAAAGATATTGTAGGCATTGCCGTGTTCGGCAAACCCAGTGTACTCAACTAACTTTGCAGTTTTTGCTTTAGGATCAATTTGCATTTCTGGCATTCTATTTAAACAGCTAGGGGAAAGTCAAATTAGATTTTTAGAACTGAGAGGAAGGCTTCTTGAGGGATAACGACTTTACCAAAGGCTTTCATTCTTTGTTTTCCTTTTTTCTGCTTATCCAGTAATTTGTTTTTGCGGGTTACGTCACCCCCATAAAGTTTGGCAGTCACGTCTTTGCGAAAAGCTGGCACATCAGCTCGTGCAATGATTTTCCCACCCACACTAGCTTGTACTGAGACTTCAAAATTTTGGCGGGGAAGAACTTCTTTAAGTTTTTCAACTAGTTTACGACCGACTTCTTCAGATTTTTTTCTAACCACAATTTGGGAGAGGGCATCGACGACTTCTTTGGCAACTAAAATATCCATTTTCACGCTGTCCACTTCTTCCCAACCAGCTAGCTCATAATCAAAGGAGGCGTAACCTGAGGAGATTGACTTTAGTCGATCGTAAAAATCACTCACCACTTCAGCAAGGGGGAGGGTAAACTCAACCACCACTTGTGAGGCAATGTATTTAATATCAGCTACTTCTGCTCGACGGTTGTTTAATAGTTCTAGTATTGCACCAAGGTAATCGCTTTTACTAACTATTGTTGCAGTGATAATCGGCTCTTTCAGAGAGCGTATTTCGTTCGGTGCTGGAAATTTGGTTGGATTAGCGACTTCAATATTTTCCCCAGAAGTCAACTCAATTTGGTATTTAACAGTTGGGGAGCTAGCCACTAATTCTAAATTGTACTCTCGTTCCAACCTTTCTTGAACTACTTCAAAATGAAGAAGCCCTAAAAAACCGCACCGAAAACCAAAACCCAGCGCTGTAGAGCTATCAGCTTCAAATGTCAGTGACGCATCGTTAAGCTTTAGCTTTTCCAAAGCATCTTTGAGAGCCGGAAATTTATCATTGTCGACTGGGTAAAAGCCGGCGAAAACCATTGACCGCACTTCTCGGTAACCTGGTAGGGGAGGGGTTTCCCCTTCTGTTTTTCCGACAATTGTGTCCCCTACCCTCACTTGCGAAGCATCCTTTAGACCGGTAGCAATATAGCCAATCTCCCCTTCTTCCAAGCTCTCCTTCTCTACCAAACCGGGTTTGAAATAACCTGTTTCCAATACGGTGCCGCTAGATTTAGAGCCTAAAAATTTGATTGGCTCCCCTTTGGTAAAATTTCCATCAAAGAGCCGTACATAAGCAACTACTCCCTTAAAAGGGTCAAAACTTGAATCAAAAATCAAAGCTCTTTTCTCTTCTTGGGTCGTTATTGGTTCAGGAACTCTTTCCACGACTGCGTCCAAAACTTTTTCGACATTAGTCCCCTCTTTGGCGGAAATTTGCAAAATGTCTTCTTTTTTTACCTGCAGAATTTCAACCATTTCCTCAGCAATTTTTTCTGGTTCCGCCGCGCTCATATCGATTTTATTAATTACCGGAATAATTTTGAGATTTTGTTTTTTAGAAAGAAAAAAATTGCTTAGAGTTTGGGCTTGAATACCCTGGGTGGCATCTACTAAAAGAATTACTCCTTCGACGGCTGCCAATGACCGAGAAACCTCATAAGAGAAGTCAACGTGGCCAGGTGTATCGATCAGATTAAGGATGTAGCCTTTCCAATTCATCCGCACCGGCTGAAGTTTGATCGTGATTCCCCGTTCCCGCTCAATATCCATCTGGTCCAGCAGCTGCTCTTTCATTTTTGACTTCTCGACTGTGGAGGTTAATTCCAACATCCGATCCGCGAGAGTCGATTTCCCGTGGTCAATATGGGCAGCAATGGCGAAATTTCTAATTTTTTGCATAAGTTAGGGTCTAGTTGAGGTAGGAGTGGAGTCAACTGATTCTTCGAAATCAAGGAGCTTCCCCGCCTTACGAAAATCTGGCAGCATCGAGAGATAAGCTTTTAGCTCTTGTGAATTAAACCACCAGGTCAGCAGTCCATAAAGCGCAAGTCCGGCAATGGCGATTGAACCGGTGAGGAAAAGCAAATTAAGCGCTCTTTTAGTATCAATAATATAGTCGATGATCAACTCCCCTCCTGGTAAACGCACGTGCAGCGGAACGTAAAGAAAAACTGCCATCACCAGAGAAGCAGCGGCGATTTTTGTAACCGGATAAAGAATTTGCTTGGCTCCAAAGCCTCCCAACCTCCGATCCAGCAAGAAAAATAAAATAAAGAAGCTAAACATCCCAGAAAGCGAGGTCGTCAGACCCAAAAAAGCCACGGGAATTTTGACTTGCCCACCTAACCCAAAAATAAAAAAGCTTCCAATCAATGCATGGAAAATCAAACCAGCTACTGCAATCTTGAGTGGGGTGACCGTATCATGCATCGCGTAAAACGCTCGGGTTACCAAAAGAAAACCGGCCTGAGCAAAAACACCAATTGCAAAATAAGACATTGTTGTCGCTGTTGCCACTGTTGCCGTCCAGTCAAAAAGCCCAGAACCAAGTACAATTCGGACAATTGGGATACGCAGAACGGCCAGTATAACACTGACCGGGACAGCTAAATAAAGCATTTGGAAAAAAGAATTAAGAAAAGTTTTTTTAAATTCTTCGGCTTTGTCCTGAACCCACTCCATTGAAAGGGTTGGCAAGGCGGCGGTGGCAATTGTCACCCCAAAAAGCCCGATCGGCAAGTTTTGCAAATCCGTGGCAAACTCCAAGACGGCGATTGAGCCAACTGCCAAAGAGGAGGCCAGGACGACGTTGATAATCGACTCTAGCTGACCAATCCCCACACTCACCGCTCTAGGAAGAGAGAGTTTCAGTACCCGAAAAACATCGGGATTTTTGAAGCTCATTACTTGCCGGTAATGGAAACCAATACTGTTTAGGGCAAAAAGCTGTATTGTGGCGTGGCAGACTGCCCCAATCACAACTCCCAACCCAACCCCCAAAATTCCAAAACTACGACTCAAAACAACAATTCCGAAAATGACACCGAGATTGTAAACAACGGGAGCAATGGCTGCTACTAAGAAACGGTGATAACTCTGCAACACTGAGGTCAAAAAGCTAGCAACAATCAAAATTAACTCTCCAAAAATAACGACTCTAGTTAGTTGAGCTGCCTGAAGAGCGTAGCGAGGATCCAAGCGAATACCGATCATATAGTTTAGTTGAGCGGGAAAAAGGAAGATTATGACAGCAATTATTCCAAAAACTATCAAAGAGAGGTTTAGTATCGTAGAGGCAAGTATTTCACTCTCCTGGTATTTTTTCTTAGCAAGATAGTCAGTAAAGATCGGAATAAATGCAGCCGAAAGTGCTCCAGTGATCAACACATTCGTCAATAAATCCGGGAACACAAAGGCAGCGTTGTAAGCGTCCAGAGTTCCGGAAGCCCCGAAGTAGCGCGCCAAAAACCAATTGCGAAATAAGCCTAAAACTCGCGACGCAAGCATCAAAATCATCATTATTACCGCTGCAGAGATGATCGAATTTTGCCGACGAAGAATCAGTGAGCTACTACGGGAGAGGAGTTTATTAACCATTTATTTCTTTTCTGGAAGAGTTATTCACAAAGTGCTTCCAAGTATAACAGCTTGCCTGTTCTTGCTCAAGATCAGTCTAAGTTTGACAAGGTAAGCTAAACTATTAGAGCTATGCCATTAATTCGCTCCGCGATAAAAAAACAGCGCCAAGACAAAAAGCGCACTATAGTAGCTCGTGAAAAGAAAGAAGCTTTGAAAAAGGTTGTTAAAACCTTTGACGAAAAACCCACCAGTGAAAACCTCACTTTGGTCTTCTCTGCGCTTGACCGTGCCGCAAAGACTGGCTTGCTCCCCAAAGGTAGGGTCGACCGCAAAAAATCTCGCCTTTCCCTAAAAATTAAAGAGCAGAAAGCTTCAACTCCGAAGACCTCCAAAAAACCCTCTTCCACTAAAAAAGTAAAGTCAGTTGTTAAATAGAATCCACTAGTGCTATAATTTTTGGTAAATGGCCCGATCTGCCCAACCTAAAACGCCTGATCTTAATATCGATCTTCTCCCCAAAGAAACCCCTTCTGCTACTAGTGGCGAAGCGGTTCATTGGGCCCTCTCTGTTGGACGTTATCTCATTATCGCTACTGAAATCGTCGCTCTTGGAGCCTTCTTAATTGCTATCTGGTTTTCCAAGGAAAAAAATGACTTGCGTACTGATGTCAAGTCTTACCAATCCGAAATTGCCGGTTACCAGACCTGTGACCCAGTCAATAAAGATGCTTTCTGCGAGGATCGCTTCCGCAAAGTTCAGAGCCAGATTAGCCAAGTAGGGACTTTGCAATCAGGTCAATTTCAAACCAGCAAGGTTCTGACAGAGCTTCAAAGTCTCCTTCCAGTTGGGATCAAGCTTGATAGCCTTTCTATTGATAAAAATATCTTATCTATTTCCGGCCAACTCCCCTCAGAAACTGAGCTTCAAACTCTGATTAATAGTTTCAATAATTCCGATAAGATCGTTGCGCTGGATATCACTAGTTTGACTAAAGAAAACAATCAGCTGAAATTTACTGCGACAGCGACAGTTATGAAAGAAAAATTTAGCGGAGCAGCACAGTAACATGCAGTTTTACGAGAAGACCTTAAAGCAATACAATCAATATACCGCCGATCCCAAAAAGAAGAATTATTTTGAGATTGCTTTGACTTTGGGGTTAATGATTGTCTTACTTCTGATGATCTACCCGGCCGTGACCTATATTCTCAATCTCAATAAAGAAATCCAGGCCGGAAGAGTAGTCAAAGAAGGCCTCTCCCAAAAAATTCAGGATCTACAGAACGCCCGCAACGCTTTTGCCGACGTCCAAACTGATCTACCGCTACTACAGCTCGCCCTACCAATCGGTTCGGATGTTGATAAATACGTTCAAAAACCGCTCGAAGATCTAGCGAGTCGACATGGTTTGACTTTGAAATCGATCCAATTTGCCGACCTGCCTATCTCTCAGCCTGCCACAGAAAATGTAAAACTTCGGGATATGGATTTCACCCTTTCTCTAACTGGTGGTTACACTAACTTGAATGATTTTCTAAAAGATTTGGAAAAATTCGTTCGGGTTACCAATGTCGATTCAATTACTCTCAAAGGTAGTGGCTCTGATGTGACAGTCACAATTTCGGCAGTAACTAACTTTTTGGGTTCCCCCGTTATAATTCCTAACCAAACTAGTGGAGGGACCACTCCGTGAGCAAAAACTTAGTTCCCATCTTAACTGCCTTTTTGATTGTTCTGGTTATGTTTATTGCTCTTCAAGTAATAAACATTCTTAACAAGGCTCCTATACCAGAGGCAACCCAGAAGCAGATCGAAAAGCTCGATCCGACCCTCGATCAAAAAGTTTTACAGGATATTAAATCAAAAGCTGGTAGCTAGTTTGCAGAGATCACTAGTTAGGTTAGCCAGTACTGTCTTGGAAGAGAGTCGACCAGTTTTCATCAGCAGGTCTGCTTTTAGTAGATAGAGTGCTCCTTGACGAATTCTCCCTAAACTCCAGTTTTTTGCTTGCTCAGCGGTCTTGTCCCGCAGAAAACTGCTTTGGGAAACTTCAGACAGCTCTCCCTTTAAAACCAAGGTAATTAGTTTCAATTGGCGGACGAGGCTTCCCACTATCAACTCCTCTTCTTTAGTTGTTTCCAGTAAATACCCCAGCGTGCTCAAGGCTTGTTTTTCCTGACCATAAACTATCTGATCGGCTAGTTTGAAACTAGAAATGCTGTTTTTTTCTTTAAAAAACCAAACTTTATCCGCCTTTGTTGGTGGTACAACCGTACTGCTGTACCAAAGTAGCAAATCATAGTCTAGTTTTTCTGGGAGCACTAAATCTTTAATCGGAAAGTTTTCCAAAACTACCAGTTTCTTATCATTGAAAAGATTACTCCCGACTCTTAATAGCTGCTGTCTTTTCCCTTCGTTTTTTTCGGAAATTGTCTCGATGAGTTGGTAGTCCGCCTTAAGTTTAAGCAGAAAATTTTTGGAAGAGACTACGTCTGGGCCGTGGAGTAAATAAATCACTTACTGCTTCGGATCTTTCTGAGCAGGGGTTTCACCACTAAAGAGTTTATCAACCGCGTCTTGAATTTGTGTCCAACTGTTTCCTTTTGGTAGAAGTGTGTAAGCCCCTCCATACTGGTTTGCTGGTGGGACATAAAGATAGCTGTCCGGCGCGTTACTTAAAACTAGGGAATTGATCGCATTACTGTTTACTTCTTTTGAAAGGTTGTAGAGCGCTACTGTTGCTGAGACATCAATGTCGGTTTCGACTGATTGACCAAAGTCCTTAAATAAATTGTTGATCTTAATCGGATCCAGTAGATTTTCCGCTTTTAGTGCTTTGTCTTTCGCTGCGACTAAAACTTTTTGTTGTCGAGCCGCGCGAGCAAAGTCACTGCCTTCTCCGTTGGTTCCATGACGGGAACGGGCAAATTCGAGTGCAGTCTGACCATTCATGTGGTTTGCCCCGGCGTTGAAATGCACGTGTAAGTAGCGACAACTAAAGGTTTTATCTGGACAATTAGCACTTTCTTTACCTTCAATCGGGTATTCGTAATCATCAAAGGCTTTGTCAACCGTCACATCAATCCCGCCAAGTGAGTCTATTCCCTGGCGAAACCCATCAAAGTCTATTCTGGTTGAGTAGTGGATTTCATCAATTCCCAAAATCTTTTCCAGAGTTTTGGAGAGGAGAGCCATTCCCCCACCATCATACCCGCCTTGTTCACCCGAAGCGTAAACAGCATTGATTTTCCCTTGGTAACCTTTGAACTTTCCTGACGAGGGTACTACCACCCACAAATCCCGCGGAATGGAAATCATGGAAACTTTTTTGTTTTCTTTATTGACCGAGGCGACAATGATCGTGTCGGTCAGAAAACCATTTTGGTGAACGTCTCCGTTACTAGTACTGTAGGAGTAAGGGATATTGGAGCGCTTATCGATCCCAATCAGCAAAAAATTAGTTCTCCCGTTGCTCTCTTTCAATTCCCCTTCTGGATTTTTAATTAAAGACAGAGCCGCTTTCGGAGAACGGGCAATTTGTTTGATCAGAGAGAGCGTCGGCCAATAAAGAATGTAGCCGGCGTAAAGAATTAGCGACACAAAAAGAATAATAATGCCGAATTTGAGGAAGTTTTTCTTTTTTGAACTTTTGGGTTTTTGGTGAAGTTGACCTAGGTCGACATATTGCATAAGTTTTGGCTTAATTTGTTTTCCAACAGTGGGTAATTATACCACGACAGTAGCAGCTTTCTTGGCCAATTCGATAAAGGTGGTCGGATCTAGGGAAGCTTTTCCAACTAGCACTCCTTGGAGAAACTCTTGTTTCAAAAAAAGGTCGACATCACCTTCAGAAACACTACCACCATAGAGGGTCAGCACTTTTTTCCCGAGTTTTTCACTGATTGACCCAGCGTTTTTTGAAGCTTCCTCGGGCGACTCTGGGTGATAGTCCCCTCCCCCAGAGATTGCTCCTGGCGGCTCATAAACAAAAACAATCTTGTCAGCATGCTCTTTGAAACTTGGGCTTACTGCTAAATAGTTGTCCATTTGGGCTAGGTCGCTGATGCAAAGAATCGGAATAATATTTTCCTCGACTAAATTCTCAACCTTTTTGCCAACTTGTTCTTCTTTTTCACCGTAATATTTCCTTCTTTCTGAGTGTCCAACTATGCAATGGGTAACCAAGCCTTTGAGCATTTTTGCATTTACTTCTCCAGTGAAAGCGCCTTCTTTTTGGTCAGAAACAGTCTGTCCCCCCACTCTAACAATCGAGTCTTGCATTAGAGTCGAGAGGGTCGGTAAGCAAACAAAACTTGAGCAGACCACCACGTCTACTTGGTTCAACTGCTCTAACTCTCCTTTTGTTTTGCCCACCCAAGCGGCAGTTTCCGCAATTGTCTTGTTGGCTTTCCAGTTGGCAATTATCAATGGTTTCATTGTTTTCTGAGTTCCTCCTCCGCTAATAGTAGCGCTAATTGACTCTGAGTATCAATAAAAATAGATTTTCGTTTTTTGATTGATTCAACTAATTCAGCAAAACTGAACAGTCGTACTTCAATTACCTCATTACCATCAAGCCTCTGCTCCGCAACTTTCTCAGAATTTTTAAATAGAAAAACAAAGTTTCTGTTGCTGGAAATACTTGGGGTATGGACATAGCTTCCTAAAAAATTTGGGTCTTCACCACTGTAGCCGGTTTCCTCTTTGAGCTCTCTTGCAGCAGCCTCAATTGGCTCTTCTCCGTCTTCAATGAAGCCAGCCGGAAGCTCGTAAATTACTTCTTTAATTCCGTTTTTGTATTGGTAGGCCAGCGGAACTTGATTATCTTTCGTTAAAGCAATGACGAAAACTGCGTCTCGTCTTTTGACTGAGAAAAAATCTTTAGCGACTTCTCCATCAGGTTTTTCTAAATCTTCTTTGTAGAGAGTAACAAAAGGGCTGGAAAAAACTACTTCAGAGCGAAGCACTTTCCATTTTCCAAATTTAGTTTCTTTTTCACTCATAGTAACCCAAGGCTTCTAGGCCGGGGAGTCTTTTAGCCTCTAAAAATTCTAGCATTGCTCCTCCACCAACAGAAACGAAATTAATTTTCTCGATCATATTGATTTCTTTCAAAGCGCTTATCGTGTCTCCTCCGCCAACTAGGCTGTAAGACTCTGAGTTGGCCACCAACTCCGCAACTTTTTTGGTCCCAACTGCGTATTTTTCTTCTTCAAAAACTCCCATCGGTCCGTTCCAAACTATCATTTTAGCGCTATTAATTTCTTTGGCAAAAGTTTCAATCGACTCTTCCCCAATATCTTTACCGTCAACATTGTCTGAAGCGACGAGGACATTTTGGGGCAGTTCAACATTTTCCACTTCAAACATGAGTTTGCCACCGACTAAGACTTTGTCGGCGACTTTTGCGAGATTGGTAATAGCGGGAAGCTTGGTTTCTAGTTTGGCTCCTCCGATAATCGCAATTAACGGGTGCTCAGGGTTTTTAAAAATCTTTGATAACTCTTCGACTTCGTGAGAAATCTCAATCCCGGCGTAGGAAGGGAGCTGTTTGGGAATTCCCACCACTGAAGCGTGTGATCGATGTGCCACAGAAAAGCAGTCAAAAACAAAGACTTCTCCAAAAGAGGCGAGTTTTTTGGCAAAGAGGTCATCGTTTGCCTCTTCTGCTTTCCAGAAACGTAAATTCTCGAGCAAAACAACTTCTCCTTCGGCTTTCTTTTCCAAGTCCTCTTGAAAAGCGACTTCTCGAGCAAACAACTCTTTAAGTTTTGGTAAGGTAAGTTTTAAGCTGAAAGCTGGGTCTTTTCCTTCGGGACGACCCAGGTGAGAAATGATGAAAAGTTTGTTGCCTTTTTCTAGAAGTAGTTTTAGGGTCGGAATAGTTTTTTCGATTCTGGTCGAGTCTTCCACTACTCCATCTTTTACCGGAACGTCAAAATCAGCTCTTACAATGACTGTTTTTCCCGAAATAGCTTCCGAATTGATTGACTTCATTAACTTCTCAATTTTAACAGAGGATTAGAGTTTTACGAAAGATGGGGAACTATTTTTTGGATCAGAGTTTCTTTTGGTTGTGAGCCAATCGCCCGCTCAACTTCTTTTCCGTCTTTCAAAACAATATAAGTGGGGATACTCATGACACCGAAGGAGTAGGCTGTATCGTTGTCTTCGTCAACGTCAATTTTTCTCACGCTGAGTTTTCCAGAGTACTCTCCTTCAATTTGTTCGATGATTGGATCCATAACTTTACAGGGACCACACCAATCAGCACGAAAATCTAGTAATTCAATTGCCATTGTTGTTTTCCTCCAGATTAAACTAACCGGGGTTCTTCCTACCAATAGTATATCACAAGACTTATCTATTTTTGACATGGTAATATTAGTCTCCTATGAGCATTTTAGAAGGACTAAATAAAGAGCAACTTGAGGCCGTGAAAACCACCGAGGGGCCACTACTGGTTCTTTCTGGTCCAGGTAGCGGTAAAACCCGAGTTATCACCCATCGTATTGCTTACGTGATCGAGCAAAAACTCGCCTCGCCGGAGCAAATTCTCGCCGTGACTTTTACCAATAAAGCCGCTGGGGAAATGAAAGAAAGGTTGCGGAAATTGACCCATGTTGTACCTCCCTGGATGGGGACTTTTCATTCTATCTGTGCTCGCTTCTTGCGTGAGGATGGTGGAGCCCTCGGGGTTTCTCCTCGTTTTGTAATTTATGATGACTCTGACAGCACTGACTTGGTGAAAGAAATCTTGAAAGAGCTCGACATTGACCCGAAAAACTTTTCTCCCAATTCAATCCGCAATAGCATCTCTTCAGCCAAAAACGAATTGATTGACGAGATCGCTTACCAAGGCTTTGCGAGAGGTTATTTCCAGGAGGTCGTTGCCAAAGTTTACCTTCGCTACCAAGAGCTTTTAAAAGAGCATGGGGCACTGGATTTTGAAGATTTACTGATGAAAGCGGTTGTGCTTTTTGATAAATACCCGGAAATTTTAGAAAAATACCAAAAACGCTTTAAATATATTCTTGTTGATGAGTACCAAGACACCAATAAGTCTCAGTACCTGCTCACCAAACTTCTGGCAAATTCTCACCACAACATTTGTATCGTGGGTGATGCTTCTCAGGCAATTTACGGTTGGCGAGGAGCAGACTATCGCAATATTCTAAATTTTGAAAAAGACTTTCCGAAAACTAAAATCATTAACCTAGCCCAAAACTATCGCTCCACCCAAAATATTCTCTCAGCTGCCAAATCGGTGATTTCTCAAAACCGCTCTCACCCGGTACTAGATCTTTGGACCCAGAATCCCGAGGGAGTTCCCACAGTAGTTTATCAAGCGAAAAACGAGCTCGAGGAAGCTGATTTTATCATCCGCTCAATTCAAAACTTAACTAGCAAACAAGGCTACTCCTTGTCCTCTTTCGCAATACTTTACCGTACCAATGCTCAAAGCCGGGTTTTGGAAGAAGCTCTTCTTCGAGACGGTCTACCTTACACGATAGTCGGGGGGACTCGTTTTTATGACCGTCGGGAAATTCGTGACATGATCGCCTACTTGCGCTACTTGAATAATCCCAAAGACGCTCTGAGTTTCAAAAGAGTTATTAACACCCCACCGCGGGGGATCGGCCCGAAGGCACTTTCGGAAAAAGATAATCCCAAGGTAGAGAATTTCCGCTCCGAGATGGAGTCGCTCAGAGTCAAAAACGAGACCCTCAAAACTCTTGATCTCATTGATTTGGTTTTGGAGCAAACTAAATATTTATCTTATTTGGATGACGGGAGTGAAGAGTCTCTAGCAAGGATCGAGAACGTTAAAGAACTCCGCAGTGTTGCCACTGAGTTTCCGGCTTTGGAGGATTTCTTGGAAAATGTTTCTCTAGTCCAAGAAAACTATTTGCCCAACCAATCCAAGAGTGGAGAAAAGCAGGAGGCAGTAACTCTGATGACCTTACATTCGGCAAAAGGTCTGGAGTTTCCGGTTGTTTTCATGATTGGTATGGAAGAAGGGCTTTTCCCTCACAACCAATCTTTGACTGATGTCGGTCAAGTTGAGGAAGAAAGACGACTTTGTTACGTGGGGATAACCCGAGCTCAAGAACAGCTTTACCTGACCTACACTCAAGCAAGACTTTATTTTGGAACTCGTACCGAAGGAATTATTTCTCGTTTTATCCTGGAAATTCCCGAGAACCTCCTGATCCCAATCCGCTTCTAATATTTGACCAAAAGGACATTTTTAGTTAAACTTTTAGGGCTAATGAGAGCCTTCACTGTTCTTCTGGCAGGCAGAACTACTGGCTTTGTTTCTTCTTTCGAGGGCTTTTTTGCCCTGCTTTTTGCCCGAGTGAATTATTTTTCCACCGGAGCAGTCTTTCTGATTTTGGTCTTTTTCCTTTTTGAATTTATCTTTCCAAAAGCAAGTTTGGCCACAGGTCAGAGCACCGAAAGTTTCACTCTTGCTCCGCTTTCAAAGCCACTGACTGAGTCCCTCTTCACCAATTCTGTTTCTCTGAAAACTGAAGTTTTAAAATATAAAACAGTGCAGGTCTCCGACCCTTCCTTGCAACCGGGCGAGACTAAAGTTGTTAAACCCGGGTCAACTGGGAAAAAAGTCCTGCAGGTCACCACGGTCTTCCACAATGGAGAAAAATACTCCAGTGACACCTCAATTGTTTCTGAGACCAGCCCTAAAGAAGAAGTCATCGCCGTTTCTCCACAAATTTTGACGCAAACGATTTCGACCCCTTACGGACCACTCAAATACACTACTAAACTCTCGGTCTGGGCAACTTCTTATGATGCCAACTGCAACGGCTGCAGTGCCACGACTGCGATCGGTCTAAAAGCTGGCTATGGTGTCATCGCCGTTGATCCTAAAGTCATTCCTCTTAGGTCAAAGGTTTATGTGCCGGGTTATGGGATTGCTGTTGCTGGAGACACTGGTGGAAGTATTAAAGGCAATCGTATTGATCTAGGATTTGATGATATAAAAAATGGGAGCTGGCATGCTCAAACAACTGACCTATATATTCTGGCAAACTGACTAAAATTGCAATCTTTTTCCCTACAGAGAAATAGTTTACACTGAAAGCAAATGACCGACATCCGCCAATCTCCCTATTGGGCCGCCTTTATGAAGGAGTTGGGCTGGGAGGTGTTGCCTCTGACACAGGGCCAGCACCGACAGTTTGCCTATATTCGTAAGCTGCCTCTTTTTGGAAAAACTCTGAAAGCCCCTCGCCTTTCCTTGCCAATCTCTTTTTCTCAGATTGATTCGCTGGCTCAAGCAGAAAAAATTGTTTTCTCCAAAATCGAGCCCAATACTTCTTTACCCAATTCCCAGATCGTTTCTGAACTAAAAAATTATCATTACAAATCCGATCGCTGGGCCCTGCAGCCAACCAAAACAATCATCCTAAATTTGACGAAAAGTGATGACGAGCTTCTCAAAAATATGGAGAAAGACACCCGCTACAGCATCCGTGCCGCTCAGAGACGAGGAGTCAGAGTCGTCAAAAGCAATGACCTAAATCGTTTTTTAAAGCTTTATCGCCAAACTGCCAAACGCCAAAAATTTTGGTTTCCAGAAAAAGATTTAAAACTACTTTGGGATATTTTTTCCAACGAGGGAAAGGCTTATATTTTGATTGCGGTTTGGAATAAAACTGACATCGCCGGCTCTCTGATACTCCACCATGATAAAACCGCTTATTACTATCACGCCGCCTCTTTGAGGACCAATAAAGACTTGTTTGCTCCTTACTTACTGGTTTGGGAAAGTATGCAGACTGCCAAAAATCTAGGTCTTAAACACCTCGATTTGGAAGGGGTGTATGATCGCAGAATTCCTTCAACGAAAAAATGGCGGGGTTTCACTCATTTTAAAAGAGGTTTTCGGGGGGAAGAGGTAGAGTTCGTCGGCTCCTTTGTCAAAACCTACAACCCAATCCTCTCAACTTTTTACAATTTAGGAAACTTTTCCTTTAGCTCTCGCTAAATTTTAGACAAAAAAGAACCGCCCGCGTCTAAGCACCTTTGTGGGGTGTCAGACGCGAGGCGGTCTACTACGTCTCTCGCTTCTCCTAGGTCAGGTCTTCACGGTTTTGCCGCAGTGGGGACAGAACTTCGCGTTGGACGGAAGAGCTTCTCCGCATTCTGTGCAGGCAACCGGATTCGGGACGGGCTCGGTCGTCGATAGGTCAGAGGCGGGCTCACTGCCTTCCTCGTTGTTCATCGCGTTGACCGCTGCCCTCTGCACTGCTGTCGCTGCAGGCTCGATCACCGTTTCCTCCAGTGGCGACTGTGTCGCCGCGGGTTCGGCTGTGCTTCCTTCGGTTGGCAAGGCCGCGCCGCATTCCCGACAGGCAGTTTCATCACCCTGAGCAACAGCTAGACAGACAGGGCACTCTCGCTCAGCCGCTGTTGCCTCAAGAAGGGTCTCCGACTCCTCCTCAGGAATGTCGACAGTGGCGTCCTCTCCTTCGTCGTCAAGAACAGCACCTTGAGGTTGACCAGCCCGTCGGGCCGCCGCCACCTCAGCGTACACTTCCTTGAGCGTCTTTCTCTTTACCTCCTTTTCAACGTCAGTGGTCGCCTGTTCGGCGGCATTCACTGCCTGGTCGTAGAAGATCTTGGAGAAGCGGTAAACATCCGCCTCGTTCTTGACCTTATCAAGACCTTGGAGGTCTTCCTTACCCGGCTCGGCGATGAACGAGCTCCGCATTCCGCCTCCAAGAAGCAGGATACGCCGCACCTCTGTTTGCTCCAGACGGTAGCGGACCAAATTGACCCGAGGCCCATCTGGCTTACCTTCGAGACCGGCCAGACCGGCCTCGATCCAGTAGTGGGCGCACAGAAGCTCGTTGTGCCTCAAGACCCTCTTGAACTCT
>DATIHF010000058.1:0-1904 GCA_035480955.1 Saccharimonadales bacterium (SeqCode)
TGTTTACGAACGATATTTAGCTCAGAAATGTTGGCTCCAGAGTTCATTAAAGTATCGGCAATCAGAGCTTTATCGGAGAAAGTAATTTTATATGGAGAGGTCAACATCGCCGAACCCCCACCAGAAATCACCACCAATATCAGGTCATCTTCCTCAGCCGCGGAAACCATTTCTATCACTTTTTTGGTTGCCTCGACATTGTTTAAAGACGTCTGCGGATGAGTACACTGATAAGTCTGAAGCCCAGCGATTTTTTCATTTTTCAGAGAAAGTACCACCCCATCTTTTATCCTCTCTCCTAGCAAGTCCTTCAATTCCGAAGAGGCAACGAAAGAATCTTTCCCAAAGGCAACCAAAAAAATTCTCCGGTAGTGAGTCAGATCATAAGCGTGGTCTTTTACAAAAAGGAAATCTCCGTTGAGAGAAACGCTTTTGCGAATCGCTTTTCTTGTGTCGATTGCTTCCAATCCTGCTTCAAGAATTTTCAAGGCTCGCTCACGTAAAGGGTTCACCGCAAGTAAGTCTCGATTTTTTATTAGGCTAGCCATTTTAATTTATTTTAGCTTTTTCAACTACCAAAAGACCAGAATTTTGGTAAATACAGGGTAAAACTGGTCCCTTTTCCAACAATACTTTCGACTGTTATGTCTCCTCCGAGACGTGTCATCAGCTGTTTTGAAACATAGAGTCCGATCCCGTAACCTTTGACTTTGACCTCCCCTGTTTTACTGTTCTCAGTATAGAGTTTATCAAAAATCTTTCCCTTCATATCTTCAGGAACCCCCACACCAGTATCAGAAATCGTCAGTAAAACTTGCTTTTCGGTTGAGTGCGACCGGATGAAGATTTTTCCAAATTCTGGAGTGAATTCGGTTGCGTTTTCGATAAGAATATTGAGAACTTCTTCAAGCCTTTCTTTGTCCACCAAAACCAGAGTTTCTTTGGGTACTTCGATGGTTAGGTCAATATCTTTTTGTTCAATTTGATGTTTCAGATCATGAAGGGCGAAGTTGATCGCTTCTTGCAAATCAATTTTTTGGAAATAAAAACGAATTTTTCCTGTTTCAATTCGTGCCACTTCCAGTAGTAATCCAATGATAGTGGCAATCTTACTACTGGTGGTAAAACTTTTCTGAAGCAAACTTTTTAAATTGGGGGAGAGTTTTATCTTTGGATCCGTGGTGATCAACTCTAGATAACCGCGGATTGCTGTGATCGGGCTGCGTAGTTCATGGGCAATGATAAAAACAAACTCATCTTTTAGTTTATCCAGCTGTCTGAGCTGCTCGACTTGAAATTCTTGCTGACGTCTTTGAATGATTGTTAGTTCAGTTACTAAAAATCTTCCCAGGGCCGTCACCAGCCAAATTCCGAATAGATTTAATATATAAAGACTGAGGGCATTACTGAAAGCAGCGGTTCCCCAATAATTAATAAGGTGAAAACTCATCAGCACGGAGGCAAAGATTGAACTAGCAATCGCGTAGCGTAGGGGTAGGTTGGCGGCAGTATTTAAAACCGGCAGGTAGTAGAGGAAGTTAAAGTAACTGTAAGTGCCTCCCGTGAACTGAACGATAAACATAATTGCGGTTGTGTAAACTAGAGTCTCGATGAAAAATTTCATTTCAGAGGCGAGCCACTTTTTAGGAACAATTCGGTGCCAGATTAGAGCGAAGAAAACTAGGAAGAGACAAACGAAATAAATCCCGGGCAAATAGACCCGCAACAAACTGTTTCCCAAAGGTCCGGGAAGGGGGAGTTGGATGATCAAAAGTCCGGCAACGATGAAAACAATTACGAAAAGCTCACGAATTCGTTCAATTCTTTTAAATTTTGCTTCTTTATTTTCCATTTTCTTTGTGAAGAGGTAGAGTGAAAATAAAAGTAGTACCTTTTCCCACCTG
>DATIHF010000059.1:0-1878 GCA_035480955.1 Saccharimonadales bacterium (SeqCode)
AATTTCTCAGGACTATCCTTTTTTCAATTTCTACAAATGCCCGAGTTGTGGCGGAACTTTAGTTTTTCAGCTGAAGCCAACCAAAAATCCAGATGACCATGAGTTTACCACGGGTCTAATTTGTTCTGTCTGCAAGAAAAAGGCTTAAGACTTCCCCCAACCAATTCGATTCCAAGCTCTCTCATGTCCGTAATATAGAATGAACGAGACAACGACCTTAACAAGTGCAAGTTTTGTTGAGAGTGAAACGTTTTGGGTAAATAAAAATACAATTGAAAAATCCACTACAAAAACAACAATTCGCCAAACTATTGTTTTAACCACAGAACGACCCACGGTTTCTTTATACATTTGGTAGATCTGTCAGAACTAACATTAAATCGGCAACGTTTGACTCGAGCTGCCCGGTGTCAATTCCCTCCCCAAGTTTTTGGAAAAAATGATAGGAGTCGTTGTTTCCCAAAAAATCTTTGGGATCGAGCTTTTCTTCAGTAGCTTTTTTCTTTGTATAAGCATCACAAATTCCACCCGCGTATTCTGAATGATCGTGACCGTCACTACCAACAGAGATCAAAATTTGATTATCTTTAACATTCTCTAGATTTGCCAAGGCCATTTCCTGATTTCTGCCCCCCAGTCCTTGGCCAACAATCTGAACGGTTGTCTCACCAGCAGCGATCAGCGCCTCACCTTTTTTTCCTTCTTTAAGTAAATCTTTACCTATCTCGTGAGAGTTCCCTTTTAAATTGTTGGAAAGAATTCTAGTTGAATAAGCAAGTGCTCGGGCGGCTTCTTCCATCGCTCCGGTTGCAACCGAGTTGTCCATCAGCAGGTAGTTTTGCACTTTTTGAAAATATTTTTCTTCTTTCGGGGTTTCAGTCAGCTCCAGATCCCCCATCATCACTTTCTCTTTTATTTTAAATTTCTCTAAAACTTTTTTCGCATCTTCGATGCTTGTGTGGTCCATCACCGTTGGTCCAGAAGCAATCGTACTCAAGTCGTTCCCCACCACATCAGAAAAGATCAAGGTCACAACCGTCGAAGGGAAAGAGAGCGCGGCCAAGCGGCCGCCTTTGATTTCTGAGAGGTGTTTACGAACGATATTGAGCTCAGAAATATTGGCTCCAGAGTTCATTAAAGTATCGGCAATCAGAGCTTTATCGGAGAAAGTAATTTTATATGGCGAGGTCAACATCGCCGAGCCTCCACCGGAAATCACTACCAATATCAGGTCATCTTCCTCAGCCGCGGAAACCATTTCTATCACTTTTTTGGTAGCCTCGACATTGTTTAAAGACGTCTGTGGATGAGTACACTGATAAGTCTGAAACCCAGCGATTTTTTCATTTTTTAGAGAAAGTACCACCCCATCTTTTATCCTCTCTCCTAGCAAATCCTTCAATTCCGAAGAGGCAACGAAAGAATCTTTCCCAAAGGCAACCAAAAAAATTCTCCGGTAATGAGTCAGATCATAAGCGTGGTCTTTTACAAAAAGGAAATCTCCGTTGAGAGAAACGCTTTTGCGGATCGCTTTTCTTGTGTCGATCGCTTCCAAACCTGCCTCAAGAATTTTTAAGGCACGCTCCCGCAAAGGGTTCACCGCAAGTAAGTCTCGATTTTTTATTAGGCTAGCCATTTTAATTTATTTTAACTTTTTCAGCTGCCAAAAGACCAGAATTTTGGTAAATACAGGGTAAAACTGGTCCCTTTTCCAACAATACTTTCGACTGTTATATCTCCTCCTAGACGTGTCATCAGCTGTTTTGAAACATAGAGTCCGATCCCGTAACCTTTGACTTTGACCTCCCCTGTTTTACTGTTCTCAGTATAAAGTTTATCAAAAATCTTTCCCTTCATATCTTCAGGAACCCCCACACC
>DATIHF010000060.1:0-4568 GCA_035480955.1 Saccharimonadales bacterium (SeqCode)
TTCCCGCCAGAGAATTCATATCGTAGGTCCTGAGTGCTTTGGTATCAACATTGTCATACCCTGCCCCATCTCCAACCGAAACAATGAGTTTCCCATCAGGGGCAAATTTCACCGTTCCTGGCGCGTGAGAAAGACTGTCAGCCGGCAAACAGTCAGAATTACCGGGGTAATTATCACAAGAAGGGGTACTAGGGTTTCCGACAATATTTCCTAAAATTATTTTTTCACTGCCTGCAACTGCGATGTCACCGTTGGCAGTTACCCTGATCAACCGTCCTGTTTTGGCATTGGCTGGGTTTGCTGGATCATTATCGTAAGTAAAAAGGAGGTAAACAAAACCGTTGGTCGCAAAGTTTGGATCGAGGGCGAGCCCAAGCAAACCTCGGTCAACATAATTATTAACATTGGCCACAGAGTAGAAAGGTTGCGCAAGCAAACTTCCATTTTTGAAAATCTTCACTGTTCCGTCTTTTTGAATGATGAACATTCGTCCATCAGGAGCAAATTCAGTTGCAGTGGGTAAGGTGAGTCCAGTAACGATCTGGGAAATTTGAAAACCAGCTGGAGCGCCAGTATTGGTTAGAGAAGCAGCCTGAACTTGGGGAACTCTAGGAAATAAACCTAAAAACAAACTCGAAAGCACCAGAGTTGCCAAAGTCTTTGAACTTAATCTTTTTAAATTTGTTTTCACTACAAATGACCTCTAGTTATTTATATAAACGTATCTAACTGTGTCATTGTAGCACGCAAAGTCAAATTATGGGTCGTAAAAATACCCGCTTAAGGTCAACGGGTATTTTGTAAGATCTCTTCAGCCTCAGCAAGCACAACATCGGGATCTAATTCCTCTATACTGATCTTCTCTCCAAAACCAAACTTTCCGATCACGTTAATGATCTCGAGTTCGGGGAAATACACTCTGACTTGTCCTTCTTGATTGCAATAATGACAAGTAATATTAAAGGTGATTTCGCTTATTTCCTCTTCTCCGACATCTTCCCAAGCATAACTCAGCTCTTCTGTTCCCAAATATTTACTACAATGTAAACAATTCGGATGGTGTTTTTTCACCATTCTTCGAAGGTTGAATCTTGATAAATTCACAAACACCCCTCCAATCCCTCTGGGATAATAATCCTAAAAAAATCATAATTAATAAAAAATTATTTTACAAGGAACAATTTTTGTGGAAAAGGACGACAAATTGCATTAGCACTCGACAAGTTAAGATTGCTAGATTCGTCGTGCGTGCAGTGGTCTATTTTGTTTATTTTTCGGAAATAATTGCTTGTTTTAGACAATAGAATATTGTCAATAATTTGGGCAAATTTTAGGGCCGCAAATTATCATTCACTTGTAAAAGTGTATGAACTTCTATAAGTCTACTAAATAGACTTCGTGACTACAATATATTACCAGAGATTTAGCTTGTCAATAGGGGATTTTTAATAAAGAAAACAAACAATCCGCCTTTATAGCGGACTGTCTGATGAACTGAATAGATTAATGGCTGCTTTTCCCGCAGTTATGAGGAAAAAGCATATCTGCTGTCCAGATGTCTAAAGATTAAAATAATAACTTGTATTTGTCAACCCAAACAAAAGGTAAATAACTGGTACATCTGCCAGTTTACTCGGTCTGAAAGTTAGCTAGTTTTGATTACTAACCAGCGAAACCAGTTAATTGCAATAATCCAGGCAAAAATTAGAAAAGCGAAGGAAATAATTAGTAAGTAGATAATATTTTTCACTATTTCTCCCAACATTCAGCTACGTGAACATCGACTTTGATTGGAACTAACTTAATGAGTTTTTTCCAGGCCTCAGCCATTTTTTCTTCAACCATCGCCGCTACTTCATCGACCACATCAGCTCTCGCTTCAGTCACGATTTCGTCATGAACCGTATGGATCAGATAGGCATCATACTTTTCTTTTTTCAGCTCGTCTGCAATGTAAACTAGGGCATATTTGGTAATATCTGCACTAGTTCCCTGAATTGGCATATTTTTTCCCTGTCGCTCAATCGAGCCAACCAATTTTTGATAATCCGGGTCAGTCCGCTCGGGCATGATAAAACTCCTCTTACGCCCACCAATGGTGCGTACATAACCATCACGAAGAGCATCACGACCCATATTATCAAGCCACCTTTTAACCTTTTTGTAAGTTGCAAAATAGACATCCAAAAGTTTTTTTGAATCCTCGATCGAAAGACCAATCTGGTTTCCTAAAGAAGCTGGTCCCCGACCGTACATCAGTCCAAAATTGATTGATTTAGCCTGAAAACGCTTTTCTTTATCAACTTTGTCAGTGGGGATACGGAACATTTGCGAAGCAGTCAGGGTGTGCAGATCCACATCCTTGTTAAAAGCCTCCAAAAAAGCCGGGTCTTCGGAAACTTCCGCCATGATCCGCAGCTCCATTTGAGAATAGTCTGCTGTGATCAGTTTGTAACCATCGGAGGCGATAAAACAACTGCGAAAACCAGAATCAGCGGGTATTTGCTGCAAATTTGGGTTGTTGCAGGCAAAGCGGCCGGTATCAGCTCCAAGTTGGATAAAATCAGGATGCAGCCTTTTATCTAGTGGGTGAATTTTTTCTAAAATTGTCTCCCCAAAAGAAGTGATCATTTTTTCATAGCCTCGATACTCAAGCATTTTTTTCGCTAAAGAATGATCTGTTCTAGATAAAGTAGCTTCAGAAGTGTTCGGCAACTCCACTCCAAGCTTTTTGAAAGCTTCAAGTAGCTGCAAGGGGCTGTCGAGATTGATTGAATCTGAGACATTGCCAAAAAGATCAACCTGAGAATAGTCGGTCAAGTGACGCAGTTCGTCTTGAATATCTTTATTAATCGTATTTCTTTTTTCCATCAGTTCTTTGATATGAGAACGCCATTTTTCCTGGTCAATCAGCGATCCCCTCAGCTCCATCTCGGCAACTACAGGCACAACGGCAAACTCTAATTTTGCAGTTTCGACCAAATCATCTGCCTTTAAAATCTTGGATTGTTTTTCAAATATTTCAAAAAGGATTTGGGCGTCTCGGGCGGCATATTCAAGCTGATCATTGGTAAATTTACCCCGCAAGGAAGGACTAGAGGGGTCATAAAAGGTTTCTCTAATTGTTTTATCCAATTTCAAATCGAGATATTTTGCCGCTAATGCTTTCAAGGAAATCTCACGGGAAAGCCCGCAAGTAATTATTCTCTCCGCCAACATAGTGTCATAAATTGCTCCCAAGGTTATTCCTGCCTGCGCTTTTAAAACTGCGTAGTCATATTTGGCATTCTGCGCGATTTTGAGTGGTCGATCAGCTTCCAACACCGGCCTTAAAGGAGCTAAATCTACTTTTGCACAGTCAATCACAAAAGCTTTTTCTTTTGTGGCAAGCTGAAGGAGTAGTAACTTCGCGGTTAATGGGTCTAAACTTGTACCCTCAGAATCCAACGCTATTAGAGTTTCTTTTTCAAGTTCAGGGATAATCTTTTCAAGCTCAAGATTATCTTGAATGAAAGTGTATGTAGTTTGGGCAACTTGAGTTTCCATTGGAGTTTTTATTGTAACTTTTTTCGGAGCAGATCGGCAATCACGACTGGATTTGCACTCCCTTTACTCTTTCTCATCACTGCTCCAACCAAAAATTGTAAAGAAGACTCTTTTCCACTTTTGAAATCTAGGACGGCTTTTTGATTTTCTTCTATCGCTTCGTCCATAAAGACCTCAAGACCACTTTCGTCAGAGATTTGGGCCAAACCAAGGCTATCGATAATTTTTTTCGGCATCTCACCCTCAGAAAGCATCTTATCAAAAACTGTTTTTGCCGCTTGATTGGAGATTTCTCCTTTGTCCACTAACCAAATTAACTCAGCCAAATAAGCTGGTTCGGCTTTAAGATCCGAAATTTCCACTCCTTTGCTTTTCAAATACCTAAGCAGCTCCCCTGTAATCCAGTTTGCGACTTTTTTCGCTTTTGGTGAATCTATCTGGTCATTTTTCGGTTTCCCAAGGCTCTCGTAGTCTTTTAAAGCCTTCTCATACCATTCTGAAAGCTCTTTCGTTTCTGTTAAAACAGTTGCGTCGTACTCTGACAAGGAATAATCTTTTTGAAATCTCTCACTTTTTTCATCGGGAAGCTCTGGCAAATCCTTTTTAAGTTGGTCAATCTTCTCTTGTTCCAGTTTCAAAGGCGGCAAATCGGGATCGGGGAAATAACGATAGTCAGGAGAAGTTTCTTTTGTTCTCTGCGAAACCGTTTCACCTTTGGCCTCAACCCAACCTCTAGTTTCCTGAATTATTTCTTTTCCTTCTTCCAACATCTCTGCTTGTCTTGAGATTTCATAAGTCACCGCTTTCTCAAGAAAAGTGAAAGAATTGATATTTTTGATCTCAACCTTTGTCCCCAAATCCTTTGCCTCTCTCTTTTTCAAAGAAACATTGGCGTCAAAGCGCATCCCTGCTTTTTCCATATCGACATCTGCTACCCCAATGTAGCGGCAAATCTGGTGAATTTTTTTCGCGTAGGCTTTGGCTTCCTCGGCCGAGCTAATGTCAGGTTCGGAGACTATTTC
>DATIHF010000061.1:0-4876 GCA_035480955.1 Saccharimonadales bacterium (SeqCode)
ATGCGCTATATTCTGTCCCATAAATTTCCAATATTACTCGTCATTCTGCTTACATTGTTAAGTATTTCCTCTGTTTCTACTGGTCTCATAACAAAATCGGAAAATCAAGAAAAATCCCCTTCTGTAAAGAAAACTAACTCAACAGTTAAGACTTCTAGTACTCCTGAAACGATCAACGATGGGGAAAATTCTGTCAAAGTAAATGTTGACGATAAAATATCAGCAAACCAGAATTCGGCTGATACAAATTCCTCAAACACTTCAACCCAAAATGGCACTTGTACGGTGACAAAAAATGGTGTGACCACGGTAGTACCCGCTGATCAGGTCAAAATCGATGAGCATGTGAGTGGTGACGTGACCGTGAAGGTGAATTGTGAAAATAAAATCAATCAGAGCAACAGCAGCTCAACCTCAGTCAACAATAAAATTGACGTCAAAGTAAACTCTACTCCCTAAAATCAAAGTTTTGAAAAAAAGAAAGCTCTTCGTGGATCGGGGGTGATCTCCACGAAGAGCCTGTGCCGATGCTGACGTACCTCACGTTCACACCGGGTGCGCGGGCGCTTTGGTCGGGTTGCACTCGCGGTGGTCGCCTTTCTTTGTGGCAACCCGATCGATGCGTCCTACCAGATCCATTTCCGCGTTTGAGTCCCAAACCTTTTGCAAACCGTTGTCGTGTGACGCGGTCAGCAGGGGTAAGACTCTGGTGCAGTAGTCGATCTCTGCTGGAGACTGGACCGATCCCTCTGCGAGGTAGGTCAGGTACTCCAACATTCCGTCGGCGTTCGCCGAGGAACCGACTCCTGCTGCTTGGCTGTAGATCGTCTGCAACCTTCCGGTCGCATAGACCACAAGCTGGGAACTGTAGTCCCCATGACTTGGGTCGTTCAGAGAGCGAATGATCGCGCCCTGGAGATCCCCTTCGGTGTCTGGGCCACTACTGGAGTGGTCCACCCTCTGGTAGGTGACAAGCACCGCAACCAGAAGCCCGATGAAAGCCAGCATTGCGGCTTCGAACGTGTTAACCCTCATCCTTGAATCCTTTCAAAACTCCCCGCAGATAGTCAAAAGTTTTTTGAATATTTGTGGGAAAATTTGGTGAGATTCGGGAGCAGATTTGTTTTTAGGCAAATCCGGTGCGTGTGCACAAAGCATTGCTGCTCTCCCCCGATCCCGGTTGGTCAGACAAAGGGTATTACAATCTCCTGCAAGGGCCCTGTCTGGTAAACTTCCCGCTCACCGACAACGAGGATGTGAATTCCTTCTTCATTTCTGAAGTTCCACCCCTCAACCTTGAACACCTCGCCAGGCTGAACGAAGCCACCACGATTCGCCGAAACCTTCTTCAAGGAAAAGCTTTTGCCCTCCTTGGAGAATTCGTACTCGGTGCCGTTTACCGTACGAATCACGACAAACTCGAACAAGCCGAGCATGACGTTGAGGTGTTTCTCAACCATCTCCAACTGTGCCTGAACAATGGATGCCATATTTCGTTTCTCCCATGGCTAATCAATCCAACCGATTGCCTTATATCATAGCATATTTAGGTTCAATTGTCAACCGCTATAGGTCTTGCGACCTCGGGTTTGGTAATCCTCGAGGACTCGAATTATCAACTTAATATAGTGTGAAGTCCTATTGGAGCTAAAGCTAATTCTAGGCTTCGGCGGTGGCGGAGATGATTTTTGAGGAGTTATCTTCTGGTTTTTTCCAGCTCATCCATTTACATTTCGGGTAAGCACTGCAACCAAAGAAAGGTCGGCCTCTTTTGGTGCGACGGACGACGATCGGATCCCCGCTATCAGGGCAAACTCCTTCGACCTTTTCTTCAAGTCTTTTGGTAAATTTGTGATCAGGGAATTTTTCGCAAGCCAGGAATTTGCCAAACCTGCCGTAGCGGATCACCATGTGATGACCTTCGGGACAAACCTCGTCCGTCATCTCGGCTTCAACTTTCACTCGATCATTTTTGTAAGCTTTGTCCAGATCAACTTTGAAGGGGTCAAAAAATTCTCGGATGATCGGCACCCATTCTTTTTCGCCGTTGGCGACACTGTCGAGCGAGTCTTCCATATCGGCAGTGAAAGAAACATCAATCAGGTGTGGGAAAGAGCCAACGAGAAAATCATTCGTCGCTACTCCCAGTGGTGTTGGTTTAAACTTTCGTTCTTCCCTCTCGACATAATTGCGATCGAGAATCGTTGAGATGATCGGCGCGTAAGTGGACGGTCGACCGATGCCTTTCTCTTCCAAAGCTTTGATTAAAGAGGCTTCGGTGTAGCGCGGCGGCGGCTGAGTGAAGTGCTGCTCCGGTTTGAGCTCTTCGAGTTTGACCTTATCGCCAATCTCAAGTAACGGGACACTTTTTTCTTCAACCAGGTCACCCTCTTCTCGACCGTAAACTTTCAACCAACCAGGAAATTTAATTATTGAGCCATTGGCTTTCAATAAATACTCATCGGCAGCGATATCGAGACTGACTTGGTCATAAATCGCGTCGGCAAGTTGGCTAGCCAAAAAACGGTCCCAAATCAAAGAATAAAGTTTTTTGTGGTCCCCAGAAAGAGAGATCTTTTCTTTGGCCATCTCAAGATTGGTTGGGCGCACTGCTTCGTGGGCTTCCTGGGCAACTTTTGATTTAGTTTTGTAAACCCTACTACCTCCCTCAGGTAAATATTCTTTACCCAAAGTTTTCTCAATGTATTTTTTCGCGGCCGTCAGAATAGAGTTGGACAAATTAAACGAGTCCGTTCGGTGGTAAGTGATGAGACCCTCTTCATAAAGATCTTGCGCGAGTTTCATGGTTTTTTTCGCAGTGTAGCCGAAGCGATTCGAGGCTGCTTGCGTCAGAGTCGAAGTTGTAAAAGGCGGATAAGGGCTTTTCTTGGATTCTTTTTGGTTGACCGCTTTTACAGAGTAAGCGGCTTTTTCCAAATCTTTGACGACCTCAGAACTCTCTTTTTCTTTTTTGAGGTCAAGCTTTTTACCAGCTTTCTCGACTAGAGTTGCCAAAAAGGAATCTTTGTCTTTGGAAAGTAAGGCATCGATAGACCAATACTCTTCTGGTTTGAAAGCCTCGATCTCTTTTTCCCGCTCGACGATCAAACGAACCGCGATTGACTGCACTCTTCCGGCGGATAAACCTTTTTTCACCTTGAACCAAAGTAGTGGTGAGAGTTTATAGCCAACAAGGCGGTCCAGGACACGTCGAGCCTGTTGGGCGTCAACTAATGGAATATCTATTGAACGTGGGTTTTTGATCGCCTCTTCGATCGCCTCTTGGGTAATCTCGTGAAAAACTATTCTTTTCAGGTCATCTGTTTTTTCTTTTAATTTTTTGTCCTTGGATTCGTTGATCAGCTCACCGATATGCCAAGCGATGGCTTCACCTTCTCGATCAGGGTCGGTGGCGAGAACTATTTCTGGAGCCGCAAGTGAAAGCTCTTTGAGAGCCTCAACTGTTTTTCTTTTATCTTTAGGGATCACGTATGAGGGCTCAAAATCCTTGTCGACATCGACTCCCAACTTTGCCTTGGGCAAATCTCTCACGTGACCCATGGAGGCCTCAATATGGTAGGCATCACCAAGAAAACGCGACAGAGTTCGCGCTTTGGTGGGAGATTCGACAATGATCAAAGTTTTGGCCATATTCTTTTTAATATATCACAACTAACAACTTCTCTCTCACCACTTGAAGAGTTTGACGAAAAGTTGTAATATTTTTTATTGGCGCTTCGGAGCGTTATTTTATTGTTTAGTATTGAGCAGAAAGGATTCTCAGTGGCCCGAGTCATCGTCGCAACCTGTGTCGATTCCAGGATGGAAGAGGCTCTTCCAAAGGTGGTTTCTCACCTTGGGGTGAAAACCGGCGAGTACCACCGTATCACCGCCTTCGGCTGCTCCCTCGGACTCGATCATGAACACGATCTCTACGAGTTGATCGTGAAGAATCTGGGTGCGCAGGAGGTAGTCGTTGTAGACCATATGGACTGCAAGGCCTACCGCCGCAAGTTTGGGCAGGACCTAACCCCAGAGAAGGAGAAGGAGCTTCACATCGAGCGGCTGAGACTTCGCGCTGAAGAGATTCGTCGCGACTTCCCTGAGATCTCCGTACGGCTCTTCCTGTTGACTGACGTCACACCGGAGAGAATCGGCACGGAAGTGATGGAAGTTCCTTTCAGCTCGGCAGTCGCGGCCTAACGATCCGTCCGAACAACGCTAACAGCACCATTCTTTTGAGTGGTGCTTTTCTTTTCAATAATTGAGAGAATAATTTCCTCCGCCGAGGTTTTTGATTTTTCCAGAAATTTCCATGGTCATGAGCAAACTGTTGAGCTTTTCAGTTGTGAATTTGCTCTCTCGAATCAATTGATCAATATGCTTCTCTTCATTTTCTAAAAGTTTAATTAATAAAATTTCTTCTTTATTTTCACCAATTATTTCTTTATTTAGTTTATTTATTTTTCCTTTGATGTTGAGCTCTTCCAAAACATCCTCCGCAGTTGTTACCAATTTGGCTCCTTGTTTGATAAGTGAAGAGGGGCCTTTGGAAAGTTGGGAGTAAATTGGTCCGGGAACAGCGAAGACTTCACGATTTTGCTCCAGTGCCAGTCCAGCAGTGATCAAAGAACCAGAGTCAACTCCCGCTTCGGTGACCAAAACTCCGAGAGAAAGTCCAGAGATGATGCGGTTGCGGGCCGGGAAATTCCCTGGCAATGCGATCATCCCCGGCGGGTATTCGGAAATCACTGCTCCATTTTCCGCAATTTCTTTGGCCAAACCTTCATTTTGCGGAGGGTAAATTTGGTCGACCCCAGACCCTAGTACTGCAATAGTGCGAGTTTTACTCTCCAAGGCAGTTTTGTGGGAGAGT
>DATIHF010000062.1:0-1750 GCA_035480955.1 Saccharimonadales bacterium (SeqCode)
TGGTTAGAAAAAGCTAAAGTGGAAAATATACTGAAGAGAAAGAAATGAAAATTGCACTGCTCATAATTGATTTATTAATTTTGCTGGCAACTGCTGGGCTAATGTACTTTGCTTCCGGGTTAGCCTACTCCGATGGTGGAAATACTGGTACTTCTTATGTTTGGACATCAATTATACCAATTATTTTCGGTATAATTTTAGTAGCTCTCTTTTTGTTTGGCAGGAAAAACAAAGTGGCCAATAAAATATACTTAAGTTTGGGCTTGGTTATTCTTTGCCTTTTCGCTCTTATTAATGTTGTAGGAACACTATTAGTCTATATACCTTATTTACATAAGTAATGAACCCTCACGAGTGGTTAAAAAAAGCTAAGTGGAGAATGTATTAAAGAGGAAATGAATCAAGTTATTGAAAAGTTTAAAAGTCTTGGACTTTTCGGGCAAATTTTATTTGCTTTATTAACAATTTCCTTTATTGGGCTTCTAGTAACTGTAACTGCAAGTGGAGGCCAGTTTCTACTTCTCATTACCTTTTTATACCTTCCATTATTTATTTTATTTTTCATACCTAATCTAATTATTAGAACTATATTAAAAATTACAGTAATAGTGACTACAATAGTCTACTGTTTTTGGGTTGGTATTATCATCGGATTTTCGTGTATTGTGAGGTGCTCAAATAGCTACAGTGTTAGTGCGCCACTTTTGCTTTCATTTATCGCAATTTATCTGATATCAGCTGTATTTTTAATTTTTAAAAAGTGAATTAGAATAAAAAGGTAAGTATCGTATGAACCCGCATGATTGGTTAGAAAAAGCTAGAAAAGAAAATTTTGCGATTCCTGCTCTGAATGCTGGAACTTTCGAGACGATCAAAGGAATCGTTGAGGCCGCAGTTGAGGCGCGCTCTCCAGTGATTATTGAAACCTCAACTGGCGAGACCAAGTGGATGGAAGCAGAAAATGTTCTTTGCATTTGCCGCAATTATTCTGATAAGAACAAAGTGCCAGTTATCGTTAACCTCGACCACGCTTACACCGAGGAAGATTTGAAACCCGGTTTTGAAGCCGGCTACGACCTGATCCATTTTGATGGGTCCAAACTGCCTTACGAACAAAACGTCGAGATTTGCAAAAAAATAGTTCCTGAGGCCCACAAAAACGGACAACTAGTCGAGGGTGAAATCGACAAAATTTTGGGAGAAGGCAGCGAGGTCCACACCGGTCAGGTGGATCAAGCCGCGATCGAAGCAGGGAAAAGTAAACCAGAAACTGCAGCGAAATTCGTCTCTGAGTCTGGAGTTGATGTTTTTGCTTCTTTTTTTGGAAACGTTCATGGTATTTATCCAGGCTACACACCCCATCTTGATATTGAGTTGCTTCATAAAATTCAACAAGCCATTCCCAACACTTTCTTGTCAATGCACGGCTCTTCCGGAACTCCGGATGACCAGGTCAGAGCGGCAGTTGCCGCGGAAGTAGTGAAGGTAAACGTTAATACAGAGTTGCGTTTGGCTTACCGCAAAGGTTTGGAAGGTTCTTTAGCTGAGCACAAAGAAATCGCAATGTACAAAGTTTTCCCAGGAGTGGTGGAAGCGGTCAAAAAAGAAGCCCTCCGCTGGATTGCTTTGTGCGGAAGTGGAGGAAAAGCTTGAAACTTGCCCGAGAGGTGAAAATACTGCGCTGGATTTATTTTGCGGCTTTTATTGTGGGAGTGTCCCTTGTGGTCTCAATGCACACTTTCAGCCGCCC
>DATIHF010000063.1:0-5054 GCA_035480955.1 Saccharimonadales bacterium (SeqCode)
GATTATTGGGGCACCAATACTTTTGAAAAATTCTGGCAGAGCCGCGACCAAAAGTAAGAAAAAGATAATTGGAACAACTAAGAGAATTAGGTTAGTACTTCTTTGCCAGAGAAAAATAAAATAAAAACTCGCTAGAAAAAGGACGAGAAAGGTAGCAGTTATAGCAGAGGCGAAAAACATCGTCTGAGTTTTATCAATACTCCATTTGGCAAAAACAGTTTCGTTGTTTTCCATTGGGGGTTATTTATTTAATTTTACCTTTTTTTAGTGGAAATACCAATTGAAAATATTGCGCGTCAGTGGTGCTGACAAGTCAGCTCCGTGGCCACCCTGCTCGACCAAAACAGTAACGGAAAGTTTTGGATCGTCAAATGGCGCAAAGGCCGTGTACCAAGCATCGGGCTTAAAGTCCGCTCCTACCTGAGCACTTCCAGTTTTACCAGCGCTTTTTATTTTGTAATTTTTAAATAAATAGCTCACATTTCCATCTCCAACAGTGTCTTGATAGAGCCCCTCAGCAATAGTGCTTAGAGATTCTGGAGAAATGACTTTATCATTGAGTATTTTAGGTTTATTTTTGTGAACTATTGTTGGTTGTACTAACTTACCTCCATTGGCAAAAGAAGCAGTCGCAACCGCAAGCTGCATCGGGGTGACGGAGAGATAACCTTGCCCGATACCATAATTAATAGTATCACCCTGATACCAGGTCTCCCCGAAATTTTTTATTTTCCACTCTTTTGTCGGGACCAAGCCATTGATCTCCCCAGGTAACTCTACACCCGTGGGTTGACCAAAACCAAATTTATTCGCGTAAGAGCTGATGCGATCAACTCCCAAATTCTCCCCCAGTCTGTAAAAGAAAATATCGTTGGAGCGAGCGAGGGCCCGAATGACATCGATGTCCCCATCGGTTTGATGATGGTCGAGCCAGAGCCAGTTGTTGAAAGTAGTTCCTCCGACTTCGATAAAACCAGTATCAGTGATTTTAGTATCTTTGGTGATGAGTCCTGTCTCCAAACCAGCTGTGCCAATGATCATTTTGAAAGTTGAGCCCGGTGGGTAAGCGGTGCTGATAGCTCTGTTCAACAAAGGATGGCCGGGATTATTAATAATTTCGTCATAAGAAGCTTGGGAAAGCTTGTTGGAAAAAAGATTGTTATCAAAAGAAGGCGCGGAAACCATCGCCAGGATTTCTCCAGTCTTCGGGTCCTCCACTACTGCTGAGCCTCCTTCTCCACCTTTGGTATTGAGAGTTTGGGTCATTTGGTCATAAACATACTTCTGCAGATCCGCATCAATACTCAAGGTGATATCATTTCCCGAAACTGGTTGGGTCTCAAAAATTACGCCCTGCTTTTTCCCTTGTGAATCAACTTTGATAAGCTGGTAACCATTGGCCCCTCGGAGCAAGTGTTCAAAACTATCTTCCGCTCCGGTGCGACCAACTTGATCGCCAACTACATAAGGCACTGCTTCTTTCTTTTTTAAATCCCCCTCTGACGCCTCTCCGGTGTAACCCAACAGTGGGGCAATGGACTCTCCGTAAGGGTATTCTCTTTTTGGATAAATCTCGATTGAGAGCCAGTTGTATTTATCTTCCTGAGTTTTGAGTGAGATGATCTGATCATTGGTCAAATCAGTTTCTAGAGTTACTGAGTCGGTTTTAGTTTTTTTGATTTTATCGACTAAATCATTGGGCTTTTCCGAAATTAATGGTGCCACCTCTCTAGCTTGTTTTTCCCAATCTTTGGGCAGATCCACTTTTCGCAAAGAAACTCGGTAACCTGGTTTGTTTCTTGCCAAAACTTTGCCGTTACGGTCATAAATGACTCCTCTCGGGGCATAGTTGGCGACAATCAGCACGTGGTTGCCTTGAGACTTGTTCATAAAGGTTTCTCCATCGATCACTTGCAGTTTAAAGGCTCGTCCAAAAAGAAGAATCAAAAAAATCGCCAAGATGACATAGACTGGGACTAGTCTCCAAGATGAGATTGACTCTTTTTCTTCGACAAAGGAGCTATGATCCCAGGACTGGGAGTTTTTGATAGCACCTTCATGTGGGAGTTTTTTATTCTTATCAAAGCCTTCGATGGATTCTCCAAAAATCTCACCAAAGTCAGGAGCTTTTCTTTTCATTTTGTTAGACCTACTAAAAGGGTTAGGGAAACTTCACTAACAACCAAAGAGACCAGCACCAATGAGATTTTGGATAAATTGTTTTCCGGGAGAGCCTTACTAAAAAGATGAATTATTAAAAAGGCTAGACTAAGAGCAATCAAAACTAGACCGATATTTAAATTTGCGAAAAGTCCAAGCAGTATTGCGGCGATCGCAATATACCAATAACTAAAATCTCCCTTTCCATAGAGAAAAAAAGCCACTAAAAGCGCAAAGGCGAGATTTAGCGGGAAGACAACAGTCTGGAGCATTATTAAAAAAAGTAAAATAATGAAAATCGCAACTTTTAGCATAGAGTTAGTTTTTCGCCAAATAAACTAGTGCAAGATCGTTTGGGTTAACCAAATTTTCTACTGAAGCGGACTGGAAAAACTCTTTTTCGACTTTGTTCACCTTGTCGATTTTACCAACTGCCAAATTTGCGGGATAATTGTCCTTTCCTGAAGTAAAAATTAGCTCTCCCTGCACAAGTTTAGCTGATTGGACTACGTTGGTCAGCACAACCCCTTGTCCAAAACGACCTTCGAGGATCCCTTCAGCTCCGCTTTCTGTCCTAACAGGAATTTTTGTAGAAGGGTCAGAGAGGAGCTGGACTGACGAAACTTTTGGTGAGACATCGACGACTTTTCCCAGCAGTATGCTTTTCACAACCGCCAGTTCCCCTTTGGAAACCCCGTCATTTTTCCCCGCGTCAATGAGCAAAACGCTTTTCGTTCCAAAACCTCCTAATCCAATCACGTGGGCGGCTTGGTTTATTTTTAAGTCCACTACTTTGGAGCCAATCTGTGCACGTAAGCTTTGGTTTTCGGCTTTTAGTTTTTTGAGGGCAGCGTTTTCTGCTTTGAGCGCGGCATTTTCTACTTGCAGATCTGAATTTTTATTGCGCAAGCTTCCGATATGAGTAGCGGTGTTTAAAACACTTCCAACCCCTGAGGTGAGATTGTGAAAAGAAATTTGCAGAGGCAGAGTGACTCCTTGTGTGAAAGATAAAATTGGGTTGAGAAAACCGATACTTATAAAGAGAAACAGCAACCCACCAGCCAGCAAAAGTAGCGGGTAAAAACGGAATTCAAAAAGATTTGGTCGACGTGAACGCATTACTAAATCAATTTAACTGTAAGAAGTTATTTTAACTTTTTCTAGGAGCTCTGGGTCTTCGAGTACTTTGCCAGTTCCTTTGACAACAGTTGTTAGAGGATCTTCATCGATGGTAACCGGGATTTTGGTTTCTTTTTCTACCAACTCTTTGATACCAGGCATCAGTGCACCTCCACCGGTAATCATGATACCACCTTCAAGTAAGTCACTGACCATCTCTGGTGGAGCTTCCTCCAGAACTTGTTTGATACCCTCGATAATCGCAGCGGTGGTGGAGGAAACTGCTTCACGAATCTCACCAGAAGAAATTGTGATCACCGCTGGCAACCCAGTGGCGAGGTCGCGGCCTTTGATAACTAGTTTCACTTCGTTTTTGGTCGGGAAGACACTTCCCCCTTTTAATTTCAGCTCTTCGGCACTCTTTTCTCCAAGCAATAAATTGTAGCGGGCTCGAGCGTAGTTGATGATGTCCTGATCCATCTCGTCGCCCGCGATACGGATCGAACGGCTCACCACAACCCCACCGAGAGAAATTACGGCAATCTCCGTCGTCCCCCCACCAATGTCAACTATCATACTTCCCTTTGGGTCACCAATCGGCAGATCGGCGCCGATCGCTGCGGCCATCGGCTCTTCGATCAAGATAACTTCACGAGCGCCAGCTTTCATCGCGGCGTCCCGCACTGCTCTTCGTTCAACTTCCGTAACTCCCGAAGGAATTCCAACAATGACCCGGGGTCGAGGAAATTTGGGAAAACGGGAAGGATTTTCATGGACTTTACCAATAAAATATTTGAGGAGAGCTTCGGCGGCGTCAAGGTCACTGATCACTCCGTCTTTCAGAGGGCGGGTCGTGATGACATTTTGCGGAGTCTTGCCCTGCATTTTTTTGGCTTCGCTCCCGACCGCGATAATTTTTTTACTTTTGCGGTGTTGGGTGATGATCGTAGGCTCACGGATGAGGACACCTTTGCCACGTACGAAAACAAGAGTGTTTGCGGTTCCGAGATCTATGCCAATGTCATGAGAAAAAAATCCAAAAAATTGATCAACTAAAAACAAAGCTACCTCCTGCTGTCGTGGTTGAGTATATAGCATTTAGAATTTTGTATCTAGTAGCTCAAATTTTGTGTTACTATTTCTTTTGAATGAAACTCAGTAAAATCGCTGACTTTGTCATCGAATATTCTTTTTATCTTCTTTTCTTTTTCGTCCCCATCATTTGGCTGCCGATGACCTCTGAGCTTTTTGAATTTAACAAATTTATTTTGTTACTGCTTTTGACAATTGTAATAGTTGCTGCCTGGCTGATTAAGATTTTGTCTGAGCGAGAGTTGAAATTGAAAAAAACTTTCCTGGATATTCCGATTGCACTTTTTTTACTAGCCAATATTCTCTCGACAATTTTTTCTCTTGATCCTCACACGAGCATCTGGGGTTATTATGGTCGCTGGAACGCAGGACTCCTCTCAATATTCGCCTATATTTTGCTCTACTATGCTCTTGTTAACAACACCAGCAAAAAACAAATTTACTATTACCTGGGGACTCTTTTTATCTCAACTCTTGTCATCTCCATTTACGCTATCTTGCAACACCCCAACCCTCTTTTCACCGAAAAAGTTGCTGGGGAAAGAGTCTGGCACGGGATTGATTACAAATACTGGGCAGTTGATGTAGAAAATCGGGTTTTCTCCACCTTTGGCCAACCAAACTGGCTCGCGGCATTTTTGGCAATGATGATTCTGCCGCTGCTTTCCCTACTTTTCATTTTC
>DATIHF010000064.1:0-1821 GCA_035480955.1 Saccharimonadales bacterium (SeqCode)
AGTCACCGATTGGTTCCACCGACATTTTGGTTCTCACGAACTGGAATGCTCGGTCACCCCTCACTCAAGCCAATCTCTAGCAGGTTATCTTGAGAGGAGGAACGACTCAGAAATGGGTCGTTTTTCTTTTTTGTTACAATACTCTTCAATGCCAGAGCTTCCGGAAGTTACCACCATTGCTAATGACATCAATGAGAAAATCGCCGGGAAAACGATTGATTCAGTTCGTATCACCTCACTTGGTGAAAACCTGCGTATCAAATCCAAACAAGATCTCGACCAGCTTCTAACTGGTAAAAAAATCGAAAGTGCCCAGAGAGTCGCCAAATATCTGATATTGAAACTTTCCAATGACGATAATCTCGTTATTCATCTGAAACTCACTGGTCAGTTTATCCTGACTGACAAAAATACTCCCTTTGACCCTTTCGCGAGGTTAATTCTGAACCTAGATGATGGGAGGCAAATTCGTTTCAACGATCGCAACGGAGCTGCCGAAGCTTTCATAGTCGACGACTTGGAAGAGCTGAAAAAAAGTGTTGGGCCAGATCCTTTTGAAATAAAAGCAGCAGATTTCTCTAAAAATATTCAAAATTCTTCCAAAAAAACGATCAAGGAAACCATTGTTGATCAGAAAGTGATCGCTGGAGTAGGCAATATCTACGCTGATGAAGCGCTCTTTTTAGCTAAGATCAATCCCACCCGTGGAACCAAGACATTGAATGACGAAGAGGTGGAAAATCTACTTGCAGCGATCAAACAAGTTCTCAATGAAGGAATCGAACATCGGGGGACGACAATTGATTCTTACCGAGATTTGCTTGGAAAAGAGGGAAGTCACCAGAATTTTTTGCGAGTTTACGGCAAGAGAGATCAGCCGTGTCCAAACTGCGGCGCCAAGATTGAGTATATGGAAATTTCTGGGCGTCGAACTTTCTATTGCCCAGTCGGTCAACCAGCTGAACAAATGAGCTTGTTTTAAAGCAATTTCAAACGTATAATTTTCCCGTTATGCCAGAACTTCCCGAGGTTGAGACTATCCGAAGAGATCTAGAAAAAGAAATCGTTGGCCACAAAATAGTGGACCTTACTTTTTCGGTTCCCAAAATGCTTCAGCCCTCTCCCGAAGCAGTACAGAAAGTAATTGGTCGCCATATCGTTACTGCTGGGCGAGTAGGGAAATTACTCTTGCTGGGAATTGAAAATGATGGAACTGTCGGAATTCATTTGAAACTCTCTGGACGATTGTTGATCAGAAATCAATCTGACCCTGAAGATAAATTTAACTATGTTACTTTTAAACTTGATGATGGACGAGAGCTGCGTTTTGCTGATTTTCGCAAGTTTGGTTACGTTAAGATGATCGAAAACAGCGTTCAACTTACTGAAATTAAAGATAAATATGGACCAGAGCCTTTGACTAAAGAGTTTACCTTTGATGCTTTGAAAAAAGTGCTCAGTAAGCCCAACCGCGCGGTGAAAACTGTCATCATGGATCAGGAAAAAATCGCCGGAGTTGGGAATATTTACGCTGATGAAGCGCTTTGGTACGCGAAAATCCATCCCGAAACACTTGCTTCTTCACTAAACGACCAACAACTAGAAGCTCTGTACCAAGGCATCATCAAGGCGATCGAGCAAGGAATTGCCGATCGGGGAACAAGTGTCGACGATTATCTAGATATTTATGGCAAAGAAGGTGGGCACGCCAAAAACTTAAACGTCTTTCGTCAAAATGGCGAGCCTTGTTCTCGCTGCGGAACGATCATTTTGAAAATCCGTGTCGGAGGACGAGGAACCCACTTCTGCCCAAGCTGTCAG
>DATIHF010000065.1:0-18640 GCA_035480955.1 Saccharimonadales bacterium (SeqCode)
CCCCGCCATAAGCAAAGACAAGGATAAGATGGCTCGAATCAGTGGAATTGATCTACCAAACAATAAAAAAGTTCTTTTCGCCCTACCCTATATCTATGGTTTAGGTAGGTCTCTGTCCGCTAAAGTGCTAACAAACACCAAGGTAGACCCAGACAAAAGAATGAAAGATCTGACCGAAGCGGAAATTTCAAAACTGCAAAAAGAAATTGATTTGATTATGGTTGAAGGAGATTTGCGCCGGACAATCCAGCAAAACATCAGACGACTGGAAGAGATTGGTTCTTACCGAGGTTTGCGTCACCGAAAAAATCTTCCCGCCCGCGGACAGAGAACTCGAAGCAACGCTAGAACAAAAAGAGGTAAAAGAATGACAGTTGGGGCAATAAAGAAAGAAGTTGCTCTCAAGATGGAAGCAGCTGCTAAAAAAGACGTCGCGTCTACAGGTAAATAATGGAAAGAAAAAAGACTAAAACAATTAAAGAAGTAACCAAAGGCAAAGTTTACGTTTCTGCAACTTTTAATAACACCTTGGTGACAATTACTGATGAAGACGGCAATACCTTAGGGTGGAGTAGCTCTGGAGCGGTTGGTTTCAAAGGAGCAAGAAAGTCTACTCCTTATGCTGCGACTACGGCAGTAGAGACTTTGGCCAGAAGATTAGCGGAAAGAGGATTGAAAGAAGTGGAAGTTTACATCAAAGGACCAGGTTCGGGAAGAGATGCTTCTATCAGAGCGTTGAAAAATACTGGACTAGCGATCAAAGCAATTGCCGATGTAACACCAATTCCTCACAATGGACCCCGCCCAAGAAAGAGAAGGAGAGCTTAAATGGCACGCTATACGGGACCAAAATTCAGACTAGACCGAAGAGAAGGAACTAACTTACAGCTTAAAGGTAAGCGCAGTGCTTCACAAAAACATCCTTTGAACAAAAAAGGAGCAGTCCCCCCAGGGCAGCATGGCCAAAAAGGGACGGGGCGCAAGACTTCAGATTACGGCACACAACTTCGTGAAAAGCAGAAAGTAAAGAGAATGTATGGAATTTTGGAAAGACAATTCCGACGCTACTATGAGAAGGCTTCTAAAAAGAAAGGCGCCACCGGCGAAGCGCTCTTGCAACTTTTGGAGGCTAGACTAGATAATATTGTTTATCGGTTGGGTTTTGCCGCTTCCCGAGCACAAGCCCGACAATTGACTTCTCATGGTCACGTCCTGGTTAACGGAAAGAAAGTAAATATCCCAAGTTATTCCGTTCAAACAGGAGACGTTATCAGTTTGAAAGATAAGGCGAACAACTTTTTGCTTGTGAAAGAAGCAAGTGCGGAAATCGATAAAGATAAATTGCCTGAATGGTTGGAAAAGAAAGCTTTGGTTGGAAAACTAAACAGGCTTCCAGCTCGAGAAGAAATTGCTGCTGAAATTAACGAACAGGCAATCGTTGAGTTCTACTCGCGATAGCGAGCACAACTGCGAAGTGGAATGCGTTTTTAGTTTTACAGTCGATAATTATTATTTAATAGGAGGATTTTAGAAATGGTTGATCAAGTTAAAATTAGTCACACAGGAAATAATACCGAAGGGTCTATCGTTGTAGAGCCCCTGCCACAAGGTTTTGGAATGACCTTGGGTAATGCTTTGCGCCGAGTTTTACTCTCTTCGCTAGAAGGGTCAGCTATCACTCAAGCGAAAATCGGTGGGGTAGCTCATGAGTATTCAACTATCAAAGGTGTCAAAGAAGATGTAGTGCAAATTCTTCTTAATTTGAAAAAAGTTCGTCTTCAGATTGAAGGTGACAAAGAGGTTAAACTTTCTCTTGAGGAAAAGGGTCCAAAGGAAGTAAAAGCGGGGGATATCAAAGTTCCCGCAGGAGTAAAAATCACTAATCCTGAGCAACCAATCGCCTCTCTTGCCGATAACAAGACCAAACTAGAAATTGACATGGTTGCTGAGAAAGGGGTTGGTTATGTTGCGGTTGAAGGACGACGCAATTTGGGAATTGGTACCATTCCATTGGATGCAAATTTTACACCGATTACCCAAGTAAGCTACAAAATTGAGGCCACTCGTGTCGGACAGATCACTAACTTCGACAAACTTATTTTTGACATTCACACTGATGGCACTGTTTCACCAGCAGAGTCGGTCAAGCAAGCTTCCAAAATTTTGAGCGATTATTTCAATGTTTTGTTTGAACAGAAGAAAGCGCCCAAGAAAGAAGAATCTGAAGAATCCAGCCGACCAAAAATTGACAAAAGTGCTTCGATTGAAGAGTTGGAACTCGCTACCCGAATAACAAATTCTCTTAAAAACGCTGGTATCGAAACCGTCGATGACCTTCTCAACGCTCACAAAGAAGATTTGGTGAAACTGAAGAATATGGGAGCAAAGTCACTCTCTGACATTGAAGAAAAACTCGGAGAGAAAGGTTTAGCCAAGGAATAAATGATTCACAGAGTTGCGGGTAGAAAATTAGGAAGATCTAGTAAAGAGCGCACGGCTCTCTTTCGTAACCTCGCGACCTCTTTGATTTTACACGAAAAAATTGTTACCACCAAAGCCAAAGCCAAAGCAGTCAAACCAATGGTGGAAAAATTGGTAACGAGAGCAAAAGTTAATTCTATCCACTCTCGTAGAGTCCTTTTAAAGGACCTACCTTCAGAAAACACGGTTAGTAAACTACTCGAAGTTGTTGGCCCAACATTCAAAGAGCGACCCGGTGGTTATTTAAAAATTATTCAGATGGGCGCTCGCAAAGGCGATCAAGCAGAGATGGTCACACTGATGTTTGTTGAAGATTTTTCAAAAATTGCACTCTCAAAAGTGGCAAAAGAAGTTAAGAAAGAAACAGCTAAAATCGAGAAAGCTAAAGTGACCAAGCCTAAAAGTAAGGTTACCAAAAAGGTAAAGGATGCCAAAGACAAAACAAACTAAAACAATTGAAAAAGAAAAGGAAGTTTCTAAAGCGAAACCTCTGACAAAAAACCAGAAACCTGAAAAGAAATGGTTTTTAATAGATGCGCGTAGCAAAGTCATTGGCAGACTTTCAACTAGGATCGCTACTGTTCTACTTGGAAAAAATAAAGTAGAGTTCATCCCCTATATGGACAGTGGGGACTATGTTGTTGTCATCAATGCTGCTAAAGTAGCTTCGACCGGGAGAAAAGAAGACAAGAAAATGTATTACCGTTACAGCGGTTACCCTGGTGGTTTGAAAATTCGGGATTTGAAAACCTTAAGAGTCGAGAAGCCAGAAGAAATAATTCTCCATAGTGTCAGAGGAATGCTACCAAAAACAAGATTAGGGAAACAAATTATCAAAAAACTTTATGTTTATTCAGGAGACAAACATCCTCATCAAGCACAAAAACTTGAGGAGATGAAAATATAATGGCAGAAGAGAAGAAAGAAACGAAACAATCCAAAAAAACTGAAAGCTACAAAGCAGTAGGACGTCGCAAACAAGCGGTTGCCCGAGTTTGGCTGAAGCTTGAAAAAGGCCCAATACTAGTCAACGACAAACCAATGGAAGAGTATTTTTCCTATTTCCAGAATAAGAAGCTTTTAGAAGAGCCTTTTCGAACCGTTAATCGCATCGACCAAATGTCCGGAACCATCAGAGTAGCTGGAGGTGGAGCAACTTCTCAAGCTGAAGCAGTGGTACACGGTATCTCCCGAGCTTTGATTAAATACGATGAAACCTTTCGAAGTGCTCTTGCAAAGAAAAAACTTCTAACCAGAGACAGTCGAGTTAAAGAGCGCCGCAAGTACGGCTACGCGGGTAAAGCTCGCAAACAGAAACAATCTCCAAAGCGTTAAATCTAATATTTGCTTTTGAAAAAAGCTTGGTAGAGAAAAAACCCACCAACGAATAGTGGTAGTAGTGCAAAAGTTCTGGTGAAATTAGTCGGAATCAGAGCAAGAAGTGTGGCAATAAAAAGCAAAACAAATCCCCAAACCATCGGACTTTGATTTTTCAGCCTCACCCAAGGACTGTTGAATTGGTTGTAGTCGCCCATTCAATTTTTCTCGGCAAATTTTTGCAAATTCCCGTAAACCAAATAAAGCAATGCGGCGACAATCAAAAAGATAAGAGAGGATAGGAAGGAGCGCCCCAGAAGGTAAAAGCAAAAAGGTAGAAGAGAAAGAAAGACTAAGAATAAATAGGCCTTGGGTCGATCCGGAGAATAGTTGTGAGAATTCTCTGCAGCTTCACCAAACTTCGGATGGATCCCTTTAAGAGTGGCCACATACATTGTGAAAGCAATAATTAAGCTAACGAAAGGAAAAATTAGGTAGAGCGTTTCAGCTAGAGAGGAAGTAGAGGTTGCAACAACATAGACCGTGGAACAAAGAGCGACCACCATGGTCACAATTACCACCCAACCCTCCCAGCTGATTGGGTACCAACCCCAAAAACGATGAACACCAAACCAGTGCCTGGACATTACCTATATTATACAAAGGAAAAATCTATTTGGCGAGTTGTGAATCGAGCCAAGGGAAAACAGAATCTTCCCAAAGCTTGTGATCCATACGGTAACTCTCAACATGACCAACGTCTTTGAAGGTGACGAATTTACTATTCTGATTTGCGTGTTTATAAAGATTCATCGCACTCTCGTATGAAGTAGTGCCGTCTTTATCACCCTGTAAAAATAGGTAAGCACGATTTGGATCATCTTTCACGTGATCTAGCGGGATTATGTGTTCCAAATCTATCCCAAAGCGTAAATTAGAGAAGTAGAAGACTAAAGGAGCGAAGAAACTGGGTAGATTGCCCTCCCTTTCTATTTGAGAAGTGAGAACGTTAGTAAAATTATCAGTTGAACTATCTAGAATCAAAGCCCCCACATTTTTCAGTTCACCACTAACCATTACCATCGAGACTGCGCCAGTAGAATTTCCTAAAATTCCAATTTTTTTCGGATCAAATCCCTTGGCCTTGGCCCAATCCACTGCTCCGACCAGGTCTCTACCTGAGGTTGAGCCGTAGTCGAGTCTAGCTCCTTCAGAAATCCCATGAGCGCGGGAATCAAAAATTAATACACTGTAATTGTGAGCGAGGGAATCCTGAGCGATCATTGGTATCAAGTAATACTCGTCAAAACGGTTAGGTTTGATACCAGTGACGTAGATTATTAATCGGTCAGAACCATTTTTTGGAAAATAAGTTCCTTTCAGCTTCAACCCTTCCGGAGATTTAAATTCAATGTTTTCGTATTTATCGGCGATCAGTGTTGGGCTAGCATCGATTCGATTTGAAGTCCGATAGGTCATTACGCCCGCGGCGAGATAGGCAATCCCGACAAAAGCGAGAATCAAAAAAACAAAAATACCGATTAAGGTTATTGCTAAAATTTTTCCGTGTCTTTTTATCCAATCCATAGTTTAAGTTGGTTGGGCGGGAGCAGGAGAGACTGTTGGGGTAGGTGCAGTGAAAGAATTAATATTTTCGATTGTCGTAGCGAGTATTCTTACCATGGCCTCTCTGGTGTTGAAGGCATTATGAGGTGTAATGATCACTTTGTCCATACCCATCAGAACATGATTTTCTAAAACAGTTCGCAGGTCTTCGTCTTTTAATTCACTTTCCATTACCATTTGGCGCTCGTTTTTCAACATTGCCTCTTCTTCTAAAACATCTAGACCAACCCCACCCAAAATTCCTTGATTAAGTCCCAGAACTAGTGCTTCGGTTTCTACTATCGCTCCTCTGGCCGTATTGATCAAAACACAGCCTTTTTTTATTAAGCTAACATTATTTTTATTTATCAGATGATGGGTGGTTGGCAGATAGGGAACGTGAATCGTGATCACGTCAGAGCTTTTCAAAAGATCTTCTAGAGAGACATACTTAAAGTTGAGTTGTTGCTCCAAGACTCGATTGGGCATGGCGTCAAAGGCAATTACTTTCATATCAAAGCCATTGGCAATTTTGATTGAGTGTTTTCCAATGTGTCCAGTTCCTAGCACCCCAATTGTTTTTCCAGAGAGATCAAAGCCTTCCAAGCCTTCAGTCGTAAAATTGGCCCGGTCCCGGACTCGGAAACTTGCTTGAGTAATTTTTCGAGATAAATCTAAAAGCAGGGCAAAGGCAAACTCGGCTACAGTGTTTTCACCGTAAGTTGGAACGTTTTTCACTACTACACCCTTTGCCTTAGTTGCCGCTTCATCTATGTGATCAATACCAGTGGTTCGCGAGGCGATCATTTTCAAATTAGAAAAATTGGCTAGAATCGTGGCGTCAATTTTCGAACCCGTGAAGCCCGAGATGATTTCGAAATCTCGCTCATTTGGCAGAGTTGTTGGGGAGAGAATATGGTCAAAGAAAACTAGCTGGTGGTTGGGCAACTTTTCTTTAAGGTAATTTGCTTCCCACTCTTTAGCTTCAAAAAAGGCAATCTTCATACAGTTATTATGGAGTATTTGTACTCACTTGGGAATCCTCTGATTTCTAAACTTTGTTTACCCATAAAAGGTTGGTTGTTCCCGACCGCCCAAAGGGGGCACCCGCGCTGATAACAAAATAATCCCCCTTTTTAAAACGGAGTACCTCGTTGTTTTTGATTATTTTTTTCGACAGTGTGAGAACCTCATCAAAGTTGGCTAATGATTTAGTTAAAAACGGAAAGACACCGCCAGAAAAAGAAAGTCGATGGATAGTTTGTGGGTTTGAAGTTAGCGCAAAGATCAGCTGTTTCGGCCGATGACGAGCAATAACTCTCGCGGTATAACCACTTTCAGTAAAGACAATTATCAAAGGAGCAGCAACTTTCTCAGAAATATTAACAGTTGAAGAAGAGATCGCATCAGCGACTAGTTCGTTATCAGAAAAATTTATGGTAATCTCCCGCTTTTCCGCGGCTTTAATGATGTCGCGCATAGTTTTTACGGTTTCAACCGGGAATTCCCCAATTGCAGTCTCCGCCGAAAGCATGACTGCGTCAGTTCCATCGAGTATTGCGTTGGCAACATCAGTCACCTCGGCGCGCGTGGGGAAATGACTTTTGATCATTGACTCCAGCATTTGGGTAGCAGTGATGACTGGTTTTGACTTGGCACGAGAGAGATCAATCAAATTTTTCTGGATGTGAGGGAGCTCGGCAATTGGGACTGAAAAACCAAGATCCCCTCGAGCAACCATCAAACCATCCGATACATCCAAAATTTCTTCAGCTTTTTCAACCGCAACCAGAGTTTCAATTTTTGCAACCAACATAGGAGGGTTTTTTGAAGGTAAAAGTTTCCTGACTTCTTCGATATTTTCTTTGCTTTGCACGAAAGAGATTGCCAGAGCGTCAGCACCGAGTTCGCACATCAATTTGATATCTTCCTCATCTTTTTCAGTCAGAGGGAAACGCATCGAAATACCGTGAGAAGAAAAACCCATCCGATCGCGCAGCTCTCCGCCAACAATTATTTTCGTTTGAACCCCATCGGGAATATGCTTGAGCACTTCAAGTTTGATTTCACCATCGCCTAGATAGATTTCATTGCCTTTTTCAAGATTCTTTAAAATAGTTGGGAAATTGATCGAGATTGCTTCAGAAGAGCCATAAGTTTGCTTGTGGTTGAGGTTGAGTTTTTGACCGGCCACTAAATTAACACCCGGGGCGACAGTTCCAATGCGGATTTTTGGACCCACCAAGTCACCCATCACTGCAATGGGGCGACCACTCAGCTTCTCCGCTTGACGAATCTTGTTGATTCGATCAAGAATCTCTTCGCGAACAGCATGAGAGAGGTTGATTCGAAAAATGTCGACCCCTGCTTTCACTAAGTCCATGATTTTCTCCCGACTTTCACTGGCCGGTCCGATAGTGGCGATAATTTTTACTTTCTTTGGAAAATTAGCAGAGTTCATAGGCAGCTTTAAATAATAAGTTATTTGCCGATTTTTAACAACGTCTCGTCGCAGCAGAGATTGCTTAAAAGCCTCGATCTAGGTATAATTGTCCGGTGGAACAAGCAAACGAGCAAGCAAATACTCAAACAAACCAGACCAGCGAGCCAAAAATCTCCAATTTTCGGAAATGGGCAATTTTAGGAGTTCTTTCCCTTGCCTTGGCAATTATCATCATCGACACAACTATTCTCAATGTCGCTCTCGGAACAATAATTCGCGAGTTTAATACAGATATCCAAAGTATCCAGTGGGTTATCACCGGCTACTCTCTGACCTTGGCCGCTCTAACAATAACTGGAGGTCGACTTGGCGATTTGTATGGTAGAAAGAAAATGTTTGTTTTGGGGGCAATTATTTTTGCCGTTGGCTCTTTCATCGCGTCAATAAGTAATGGAGTTCCCGTGATGGTTGCCGGAGAGGCGATTATTGAAGGGGTCGGAGCCGCCTTGATGATGCCGGCGACCGCCTCACTTTTAGTGGCGACCTTTCGTGGAAGCGAAAGGGCACTAGCTTTTGGTATTTGGGGAGGGGTGGCGGCTGCCTCTGCGGCAATCGGACCAATTCTCGGTGGTTGGTTAACGACTAATTATTCTTGGCGCTGGGCTTTTCGAATCAATATTTTTGTAGTCTTAGTTTTGGTGATTGGATCATTTTTGATCAGAGAATCTCAAGACACTGAAGAAAAACCAGAGCTGGATTTAGCCGGAGTCTTTCTCTCGGCAACTGGACTCTTTTTCCTAGTTTTTGGAATTATTGAAGCTTCACGTTATGGTTGGATCAAGGCTAAAGAGATTCTAACTTTAGGGAATATTAAACTCGATTTCGGAGACTATTCTTTCGTCCCTTTAACGATAGTCCTTGGTTTGCTAGTCCTTTTAATCTTTTTTATCTGGGAGTACTACACCGAAAAGCAGGGACACACCCCACTCGTCTCCTTGAAAATTTTCCGTAACCGGCAATTTACCTCGGGGGCTTTAACAATTATGATGCTGACACTGGGTCTGACCGGATTGATTTTCATCATCCCAGTTTTTTTGCAGGCAGTGAAAGGACTCGATGCTTTTCATACAGGGCTGAGTCTATTACCACTCTCTTTAACGATTCTAATTGTTTCCCCACCGGCTGGGTTTCTTAGTACCAAAATTCGTCCCAAGTACATGATTTTGGTGGGAATGGTCTTAAATACCTTAGCTTATTTGATTTTACGAAACTCTCTCAATGTTGATTCAACTGTCTGGACTCTCGCGCCCGGCTTTATAGTCTTTGGTCTGGGAATGGGATTAGTCATGGGACCGGCCAGCAACCTGACGCTTTCCGCAGTTTCGGTTCAGGAATCAGGAGAAGCCGCCGGTGTGAACAATACCCTGCGTCAATTAGGTTCGACTCTCGGAGCCGCCATCATTGGTTCGGTCTTATTGACGGCCTTGGCGACAAATTTGACCACTGGTATTAACTCGAGTCAGAAAATTCCCGAGCCCCTAAAACAACCGCTTCAAGTAGCAATTGCCAGCCAAACCTCGAGTGTTGAATTTAGTGGGGGAGCAAAGATTGATAGCCGACTACCTTCGTCGGTCGCTGAGGAAATCGTCGCGATCGGTCATCAAGCAACTGTTGATGCTGATAAAAGAGCCCTGTTATTTGGTGCTTTCTTTGCCCTGTTGGGTTTTATTACCGCGCTCTTTATACCCGGGGTGAGAAATGTCGAGCGTGGCGAATCAGCAAGCAGCGGACACTAATATTCCAAAAGAAAAAATTTAACGAGAAGTTTGTTTAGCGAGACGGTATCTGGCGGCAAAAATCCCAGCGAGTACAATCCCTAAGTAGAGGAGACCGCTGATGCAAGAGGAAACTAAGTGAGAAGGCATACTCAAAACAAGTAACGCCCCACTTAAGAAAGTTAAACCAACTAGAGCGTAGGTAATGTTTAATTTAGTTTTTGTGGGAACAAAAAAAGCTAAGGTTGTAACTACTAAACTAGAGATCGCAATGAGGATGTGAGTGAGTACCAGCATTAAGTCTATTATACAACTAAGGCAGCAAAGAGCCAACTGACAATACAACAGAAAAACCAAGGATCAAAACTAAAGAGTAGAGAAAAAATTTTCTCGCCCAGCGCTCATCATTTTTCGTTCGAAAACCCTCGAGTGCTCGCCAGAGCCAAACCAAACCCAAGACACCCATAACGACAAAATAAATATAGTTGGTGTAGCCAAGAAAAGTCAGAGATAGAGTGGCAAGGACAAAGGCGGCCGTGTAGACTACCATCTGCACTTTTGTGGCAGGGATTCCAGACACCAGTGGTAAAACCGGGATTTTTGCTTCCTGATAGTCTTTCAGGCGGTAAATTGCAATGGCATAAAAGTGAGGCATTTGCCAGAAAACCAGAATCAAAAATAACAAAATCGCCGCGGCATCAACTTGATTGGTTACGGCACAGTAACCCGCCACGATCGGCATAGCTCCAGAAATGCTTCCGACCAGGGTACCATGAACTGATTGGCGTTTGGTGATTCCATAAAAAACAATATAGTCAACGAAAGCGATCAAACCGAGCAAAACTGTCAAGTAATTTACTTTCCAAGCCAAAAGCCCAAAACCAGCCAAGCCCAAAAAACTTGCGTAGATCAGGGCACTTCGAACGCTTATTTTTCCCACAACGAGGGAGCGAATTTTCGTTCGCTTCATTTTACTGTCAATTTCCCGATCAATCACATTGTTAAAAACACAAGCGCTGCCGATCACTAAAGCAATTCCAAGCATTGTGTAAATAAAGAGTGAAAAATTGATCTGTCCTCGACTCGCCAGGAAAAACCCTGCCGCTGCTGTGAGTAAGTTCCCGTAGATTATTCCAGGTTTGGTGAGTTGGTAATAATCTTTAATCATTTTTTAAATTGTTCATCTCTCATTATGTAGTTGTTGATTTGGTGAGAGTTAAGATGATAGCTCAGATGACTCATGATCCAGAGAGAACCTAACATAACTAGTAGTACGATGGAAGCAGTGTAGAGGAAAATTGCCAACTTCCACCTGGGGTTGGTTTCTTTGCCCAGATGAAGGAAGAAAATTAGTTGGACACTAAATTGGAGGAAAGCGAAGCTAAAAATAGTTAAAATCGCCAAGGGGTTGGAAAGTAGGTGGTTTGCTACCACAAAATAAGAAGCCAGGGTCAAAGCAAGCGATCCGGTAAAACCGATCAAATAGTTTTTCAAATTAACGCCAGGATGATTTGCTACTTCCATCTAGATTACTCCCATCAGATAAACGATTGTGAAAATAAAGATCCAAACTAAATCAAGAAAATGCCAGAACAAGCTGAGGAGAGTGAGTTTCCTGACAGAGCCTTGCGAAAGACCGGAGACCAAAATTTTGTAAACTAAGATCCCCATCCAGACTAGCCCTGCAAAAATATGCAAACCATGAGTCCCCACTAGTGCGAAATAAGAAGAAAGAAAAGCGCTGGATTGGAAACTGTGGCCTTCCAAAATCAATTGTCGAAATTCGCTAATTTCCAAAGTCAAAAAGGCTACGCCGAGCAAAAAAGTCACCCCAAGCCACACCAAGGCCTGAGTTTTAGAATTTTTGTGAGCGGCAAGTAAACTTAACCCAACCGTGAAACTACTGGTTAGAAGTATTAGAGTTTCCACTAGCACGTAGGGAAGATTGAAAATTTCTTTTGGCCCCGGCCCTCCAAATGTTTGGTTGCGCAGCACCGCGTAAGTAGCAAAGAGCACGGCGAACATGATCAGGTCGGTCATCAGATAAACCCAAAAGCCAAAAATATTTTTCTCACTATTGTGGTGCTCAGCCATTTTGTTCTCTTTCTGCTTCAAGTCGTGCTACCTCAGAGGCAGGAATGATTTCCTCAGTGTTTTCATCAAAAGTTCGCCATATCACACAAAATAGAGCTCCCACTATTCCGACGACAGCGAGCCAGTTAATATGCCAAACGAGTGCAAAGCCAATTAGGAAACAAAAAACCGCAACATAGATTCCCAGGGGAGTATTTTTCGGCATAACTATATCTTCGTAATTCGTTGGTTTTGAAAGCCCTTTTTGTTTCATTTCCCAAAAAGCGTCGCGTTCTGAAACTTTGGGGATGATCGCAAAATTATAGTGCTGTGGTGGAGAAGAGGTAGCCCATTCCAAAGTCCGGCCGTCCCAAGGATCTCCAGTTGTGTCTAGATTTTGTTTTCTTTGGAAAAAACTCACCGCAATTTGAGTCAACTGCATTAAAGCTCCGAGTATGATAATCCCCAAACCAACTGCGGCAATTATAAAAAACGGTTGCCAACCGGTAGACGCGGCATAATGATCCAGTCGTCGCGTGGCCCCAAGGAAACCAAGAATATAAAGAGGGATGAAAGAGACAAAGAAACCTATTAACCAGAGCCAAAAAGCGTAGCGTCCTAGTCGTTCGTTAAGTTTGAACCCAGTAACTTTTGGAAACCAGTAAGTGAAACCGGCAAAAATCCCAAAGAGAGCGCCGCCAATGATCATGGTGTGGAAATGAGCAACTAAAAATAAACTGTTGTGAACTTGAAAATCAATCGGCGGAACGGCCATCATTACCCCCGCTACTCCACCCAAGGTAAAAGTAACTATAAATCCCAAAAACCAAAGCATTGGAGTAGAAAAACGGATTTTCGCTTTGTACATGGTGGAGAGCCAATTGAGTACCTGCGCCCCAGTCGGAATTGCTATCAACATCGTCATTATTCCAAAGAAAGCATTCACATCGGCTCCTGCCCCCATTGTGAAAAAGTGGTGCAACCAGACTGAAAGAGCGAGCACTGTTACAGCGATTGCTGAGATTACTACTGAGGTGTAACTAAATAATTTTTTCCGAGTGAAGGTTGAAACAATTTCAGAATAAACTCCAAAGGCAGGTAAAATCAGAACATAAACTTCCGGGTGACCCCACATCCAGATCAGATTGGTGTACATCATCGCATTCCCGCCAAAACTCGTGGTGAAAAAATGCATTCCGAAGTAGCGATCGAGAAAAAGAAGCCCCATCGTCACCGTTAATATTGGAAAAATTGAAACTACCAAAAACATACTGCAAAGCGAGGTCCAGGTGAAAAGAGGCATTTTCATCAAGGTCATACCCGGAGCGCGCATTTTCAAAATCGTTACAATAAAATTAATTCCCCCGAGCAGTGTCCCCAGACCAGAAATCTGCAGACTCCACATCCAGTAATCGACCCCGACGCCGGGACTGTACTGCAATTCCGAAAGTGGGGCGATCGCAAGCCAACCGGTGGCAGCAAAATCTCCACCCAAAACAAAGAAAAGATTGATCAGTATTGCGCCGGCAACATAAAGCCAAAAACCTAAAGTATTCAAAAAAGGAAAGGCGAGATCCCGCGCCCCAATTTGCAAAGGAACGATTATATTTATTAGTCCAAAAAGGAAACCCATGGTGACAAAGAAAACCATGATGTCACCGTGCGCAGTGAAAACCTGCTGGAGGTGATCAGCAGAAAGTATTCCGTGCGAGGCGCCGACTGAGGTTGCTTGCTGAAGCCAGATCAGTCCAACATCGAGACCGCCGCGGAAAAACATTAGTGAAGCAACCACGATATACATAATCCCGATTTTTTTTGGATCAGTTGAGGTGACCCAACCCCAGAGCCAGCGCCATTTTTTGAAATAAGTCAGCAACACTATTGTGAGGAGACCACCTAGCATCATGGAAATAGTCCCGCCGATGGTGAACCATTGGTGGGGAAGAGCGGCTAGGGTCAGATTACCAAATAAAAATTCTTTCATTTTTTTGCATCCACAAACTGTGACATTACCTGATGAAATAAATTATCTTCAACGCTGGAATAAAGCACAACTTTGCTGTCCTCACTGGGGGAGGCGAGCTTTCGATAATCCTTATATGAAAGTGTACTGGAAGAATTTTTTACTGAGGCGACCCAAGTGTCAAAATCCGCTTGGGTGGAAGAGAGCGCCTTGAACCTCATGCCGGCAAAACCCTGCCCGCTGATTTCCGCGGCTGAGCCTTGAAATTCCCCAGTTGAGGTGGCCATCAGATGCAACTGAGTCTGCATTCCGGCCATGGCATACATTTGTCCACCGAGTTGGGGGATCCAGAAAGAATTCATTGGTGCGTCGGCTGTCAATTGAAAATTAACTGGAGCATTGGTGGGAAAAGCGACATAGTTGACTGTTGCAATCTTTTGCTCAGGATAAATAAAGAGCCAGCGCCAGCGCAGCGCCACCACCTGAATAGTCAAAGGTTTGTTAGAAGAGGAAATCGGTTTGAGTGGGTCAAGGTTGTGCGCCGCAAACCAAGTCGTGACTGCAAGAATCATTATTATTAAAGAAGGGAGAGCCCACCATAAAATTTTAAATCTGGGATGAAGCTCAGAAGAGGGGGTTTCCTGCGAATTTCCGGAGCGGTATTTCCAAACGATCCAAAAGGTTGCCAGAAAAACCGGAATTATAATTGTCGAAGCTAAAAGGGCGGCAAAGGTGAGCAAATCCCTTTGTTGAGTCGAAACAGAGCCCTTTGGGTTAAGCAGTAAAAAATTATAGTTGTGTAAAAATAAATATGCGTAAAAGCTAAGCTCTACTATTATTAATACTGAAAAAAAGATGATGGCGGAAAGGTATTTTTTGCTCATGAGCAGACCACTAATATCATAGCGATTTTGAAGCCAAAAAGCTATTGGTCAAGCTTGAGGAGAGCTTTCCTTGACAAAAGAGTACTATTAACCTAGACTCAAGCGTTTTATCATTACAGAAGCAGAAGAAATTATGGAAGTAATAATGTTTGCCGCTCTGACCTTTGTCTCGACCCTTTTAGGAGGGATCTTTGCTTTGAAAAACCGTAGCAAACTCCACTACATCATGAGCTTTGCCGCGGGGGTTTTAATTGCAGTTTGTTTTTTTGATTTAATGCCGGAGATATTTTCGATGGCCACAGAAAAAGGATTGAATGTAAACATTTCTCTAGCCTTTGTAGTCATAGGTTTTCTCGCGATTCATTTGCTGGAAAAATTTGCGCTTATTCATACTCACCATGAAGAAGAATACGCGTCACACCACCATCCGACCGTTGGGTTGGTAGGAGCTTCGGGCCTGGCAATTCACAGTTTTTTGGATGGTGTTGGGATTGGATTAGCCTTTCAGGTGAATGCAACTGTCGGAGTAGTAGTGGCCTTGGCAGTGATTGCCCATGATTTTACTGATGGTTTGAATACGGTGACCCTGATGCTTTCAAATAAAAATGACACAAAAAAAACTGTCTCCCTACTACTGCTTGATTCTCTCGCACCAATTGCTGGAGTGCTAGCAACTTTTATCATCTCCATTCCTGACTCTTTTTTACAGATTTATCTTGGTTTCTTTGTTGGATTCCTACTTTATATTGGTTCCAGTGATTTGCTCCCCGAAGCCCACAGTGAGCACAGTTCTTACCGCATGCTCGCCCTTACTGTCTTTGGAGTTCTCTTTATTTTTGTAGTGACCAGAATTTTGTAACCCAACCAACAAAACTTTTCCTAAACTGTTAAAATGGCACCGATGCAAAAGCAAAAACTCACCGGTCGAGATTTAGAATTTCTTTACGAAATTGGTACTCTTAGATTTATCCCGCGTTCTTGGAGCAGATTTTTAAACCCAGATTATCAAAATTTAGCAGAACATCACTTCAGAGTCGTTTGGATTGCTCTGATAATTGCCGCTCGAGAGGGCGTTGAAAACACCGAAAAAATCGTCAAACTCGCCCTCATGCACGATGTTGCCGAGAGCCGTACCGGTGATGCTGACTATCTATCCCGTCAATATGTCGAAAGAAATGAAGATCTGGGGATGAAAGATATCTTCAAAGATACTGCACTGGAGCAAGAGTTCCTCGAACTTTGGAAGGAATACTCGGCTAAAAAGTCACTCGAAGCAAAAATAGTTAAAGATGCTGATAATTTGGATGTGGATTTTGAAATCAAAGAGCAGGAGGCCAAGGGAGATAAATCAGGAGTTGGTTGGAAAAAACAAAGAAACGAGGTTATGAAAAAAAGGTTTTTCACTCCTACTGCAAAAGAGATGTGGTATGCAATTCAAAAATCCGATCCTCATGATTGGCACTATAAAGGCAGAAATAGATTCAACGGTGGGGATTGGAAACAAAAATAAACTAGCTGCTCGACTGTTGTTTTAATTTCCTTTTTGGCATATTATTCTCATGCAAATTTTTAAAAAATAGTCGAAAGGAAACCTCATGCAAAAAATTACCCCCAATTTATGGTTTGATAATGAAGCTGAAGAAGCAGCAAATTTTTATGTTGAAGTTTTTAACGCTAACCCGGCAAAGGAGGGCACCTCAAAGGTTGGTAACATTGTTCGCTACAGTGCCGACACACCCTCAAACAAGCCTAAGGGATCAGTGATGACCGTTGACTTTGAACTGGAGGGTCAGCAGTTCCTTGGACTCAACGGAGGGTCCTTCTTTAAGCTAAACGAGGCAGTTTCTTTCATTATTGACTGTGAAACTCAGGAAGAAATTGACTATTTTTGGGGTAAACTCTCAGCAGTTCCAGAGTCTGAGCAGTGTGGTTGGCTCAAAGACAAGTTCGGTCTGTCTTGGCAGGTGGCCCCGTCTAAATTCCTAACCGATCTTTTGGGAAATCTTGAAGGCGACAAGGCAGAAAAGGTCATGAAAGTCTTTCTGGAAATGAAAAAAATCGATATTGCCGAACTGGAGAAAGCAGCCGAATGAGAAAAATTATTGTTTTATCATTCATTACATTAGATGGAGTCATGCAAGCACCAGGCGGGCCTGAGGAAGATACCTCAAGTGGTTTTAAGTATGGTGGTTGGCAGGCGCCCTATGCTGATGATTCATCGATGCAAGGTATGACTAAGCAACTCAGCGTGCCTTTCGACTTATTGTTGGGTCGAAAAACCTATGACATTTTCGCGTCGTATTGGCCCAACCATCCTGAGATCAAATTCGTAGCTACACCGTTCAACAAATGCACGAAGTATGTTGTGTCGCACAGCCAGATAGAACTGCCGTGGGAAAATTCAGAATTGATCACTGGAGACGTAGTTGCGAAGCTGAAAGAACTAAAGGAAGGTGAAGGTCCGATGCTGCAGGTCCATGGAAGCGGTAATATGATCCAAACCTTATTAAAAAACGACTTGGTTGACGAGCTCTGGCTTAAGACCTTCCCCTTGACTCTTGGTAGCGGGAAAAAGTTGTTTGATGATGGTACAATTCCGGCCGCCTTTACATTGACAGAAAGTAATGTTACGTCAAGTGGAGTGATTTATGCCAATTACGAACGCTCTGGTGAAGTCAAAACTGGGACGATTGGTGAGTAATGAAGCGAAGTGATTTCAAGACAGTTGAAGATTACATAAGTACGTTTCCAGAAGAAATTCAAGAAAAACTCCAAACTATCCGAGCAACAATCAAAAAAGCCGCTCCGGAGGCAACTGAGAAAATCAGCTACCAAATTCCCACCTTTGTTTTCCATGGCAACCTGATCCATTACGCTGCTTTCAAAGACCACTGGAGTTTGTTTCCAGGCGCAGCCGGAGTCGAACATTTCAAAGAGGAGCTCGGTGACAAAGCAGTTTCCAAGGGAACAATTCAGTTTTCGCTAGACGAACCGTTACCGCTTTCCTTGATAACTAGAATTACCGAATTTAGGGTAAAGCAAAATTCTTCCCCCAGAAAAAGCTAGGTTCGTTTTGATTAAAGTGTTAGAATACATTCAATGACTAAAAATCCTTTAATAAATGCTCTTGCTGCCGCAGTTTATGTAGTGCTAGTTTCTACCGTAATGTTTTACGGTATGGATCACACCTCGACCGACAACACAGTGATTGTCCCTATTGCAGTTTTGTCACTCTTTTCTCTTTCAGCGGCGGTCATGGGTTATCTTTTTTTCTACACCCCCTTTCAACTCTATTTTGATCAAAAAAGAAAAGAAGCACTAAATTTATTCCTCCAAACAGTAGCCGTTTTTGCCGCCCTCACTTTTGGACTTTTTGTTGTACTTTTCTTCCTCGCCTATAAATAGAAATTCTATGTCTTTCCAAGCCTACATTGACAACATTGCTGTTAAAACCGGCAAAAGTGCCAACGAATTGATTGCCGAGGCCAAGAAAAAGAACTTAACTGAGTTTGCCGATATTATCGCTTGGTTGAAGAAAGATTATGATTTAGGGACAGGGCACGCTCGAGCAATTGCCGAACTGATCCGCCACGGCGACAAATCCGGAGAGCTAAATCTCGACAGTAAAGGAAAATAGCCGCTTCCTTGTTGAACTACTTTTCTCAAGTGCTATACTGTTGCCAATGAATACCAAACTCATCCCTTATCTAGCTTTTGATAGCAAAACCAAAGAAGCCATGACCTTTTATCAAAGCGCACTTGGAGGTGAGCTAAGCATGCAAACTTTTGAGGAAAGTGGAGCTCCGGTCAAACCTGAGGAAAAAGACCGAATCATCCATGCGGATCTAAAAAACGGAGATCTCTCTTTCATGGCCAGTGATGGTAATCCAGAGCATCCGGTGCATATGGGGAACAATATTACGATGAGTCTGACCGGGGATGACGAAGCAAAGCTAACTGAATATTTTAATAAACTTTCCGAAGGTGGAGAGGTAGATATGAAACTCGAAAAACAATTTTGGGGAGACCATTATGGTCAACTGACTGATAAGTTTGGGGTTCACTGGTCAGTCAATATTACAATGCCAAAAAAGGAGGA
>DATIHF010000066.1:0-3686 GCA_035480955.1 Saccharimonadales bacterium (SeqCode)
TCCTGACTCTAAAATTATTGCTGCCTCAACCCGAGAAGCTTACAACGTAACTGAATGGCTTCTTTCTGGCTGTGACATCGTTACAGTTGTTCCAGATTTAATGAAAATCTTTTTGGTTCACCCTTATACTAAAGAAACTGTTCAGATGTTCCTCGATGATGGCGCAAAACTCAAAGAAGCTAAGTAAACACACTCTTCCAGACTATACCCTTCGCGAAAGAGCAACCATAATTACCCAAAGTCCAATGAGATTGACTATGGCTGGTGGAGGAACTGATGTACTTTGGTATTCCAAACTAAAAGGCGGGTCTTGGATTTCGGGTGCAATTAATAAATACGTTTTTGCTTTTCTCAACAAAACAGAGGATCCCAACATTATCAAAGCTTCTCACGGGTTTGAAGCTATCATTACCGAGGACTATCGCAAAATTACCAATCCTATCTACACTGAAGCTTTAAAAATCACTGGAATTAAAAAAGGCATTGAGCTGTCTACCGCAGCTGATGCTTCAGCTCGTAGCGGCTTAGGTGGTTCGGGGGCTTTTGAAGTTAGCTTGCTCAATGCCCTACATACATATAAAAGAGAGCATGTTTCCCCCATAACCCTCGCTGAGGAAGCCTGTGAGATTGAGATCGACCGTTTAGGTCATCCGATTGGGCCAAATGACCAATACATTGCGGCGCTAGGTGGAATAAATTATTTTTACATTGATCGCAGGGGACAAGTCTTCGTCGAACCCTTGAATTTATCTATCCATTCAATTGCCAAGCTTGAGAGTAACTTGCTTTATTTTCGAACAGGAATTCAAAGGGATGCTTCTTCAATTCTTGCTGATGAAAAAAAGAAATTAGAGAAAAAACCCAGGGGTAAGAAGAAAGAATCAGTAACCAATGAGATGATTTCTGCCCTTGATGATATTAAAGATTTGGGTGAGCAAGCAAAAAAAATGCTGCTTAAACAACATATTGATGACTTTGGCAGCACTTTTCACCAACATTGGTTGATCAAAAAACGCTTGTCTGATAAGGTAAGTAATTCAAAGATCGACCATTGGTATGAAGAAGCAATGAAGGCTGGGGCTCTGGGTGGCAAGATAATCGGCGCCGGTGGTGGAGGGTGGTTGGTCTTTTACGTTCCTGAAAATAAAGCCAGATTTCGTCAAAGAATGAATAAAATTGGGCTCGAAGAAAGACGGGTCCGGTTTGATTTTGAAGGTACTAAAGTTTTAATTAACCTATCGTGAGATTTCCTGTCCTGAAAGGATTTTTATAATGTTGAAATCGTATTTTACCGAGGACTACTTAGCTGGAGCCAAAGAAGCTTTAGACAAACTCTCAATTGAGGATATTGACGCGACAATTGAACAATTAATGAGTTTGAAAAAAAGGGAAGGAAGACTTTTTCTTTTGGGAGTTGGTGGCAGCGCCGGGAATGCTTCACACGCAGTGAATGATTTTCGTAAAATTGCTGGGATTGAGTGTTATACCCCAACGGACAATGTCTCGGAATTAACTGCTAGGACCAACGATGATGGCTGGGACACGATTTTTTCAGCTTGGCTGATGGGAAGCAAATTGTCAAAAAATGACGCTATCATGGTTTTTTCAGTTGGTGGAGGAAATAAAGAAAAGAATGTTTCAACCAACATTGTCTCTGCATTAGATTACGCGAAAAAAGTTGGTGCCACGATACTGGGGATTGTCAGCCGAGACGGCGGTCATACCAAAAAAGTCGCGGATGTCTGTATCCTAGTCCCAGTCATCAACGATAAATCGATCACTCCCTACGCCGAGAGTTTCCAAGCCCTCCTCTGGCACTGTTTTGTCAATTATCCTGGTTTTAAAGAAAAATAAAGGCCCACTCTGAGAGAAATGGACCTTACTGCCTTACACACTGACTGTAAGTTGTTTTGTTGAGAAAGTTTGATCTCCCACAAGCACTATGACTTCTCTCGTACACTCCCAACTATTATCCTCATTTGCATCCCTATAACTGAACTTCTTTTTTGCTAGATTACCAACTTCCACTGCAATCTGCATTCTTAGTTTGTCAGTCTGATTTTCAAGCCCTTTAATTTCAATTAAAAAATCTACTGTTTTAGGAGAATTCATCACTTGAGAATCAACAAATATTACGTTGATCAATGCAGGGTCAATACTTAGCAAACGTAATGTATTGAGAACCTCGTCTAAGAAACTTATTTTATCGCTCTTTCTATTTTCCTCGATGTGGTCATAACGATCACCGTAGACAAATAGACTGACCATGACTCCTCCTTGACTTTATCACGTGATATTATAGGTTACAGGTCAATGTATGTCAAAAGAAAAGAGGACGAAACGGTTCGTCCTCTGGTTATATTTTTTAATTACTTTAGCAGGTGTCTTGCCTTCACAATTTCGTCCGAGTAGATTAGTACTAAACACGAACCTAAATCCTCTATGGGCAAACCAATTTCTTTAATTACCTCACCTGTACGAGCAGCAAAAACTGCCACTTGCCAGGGAATAAGAATCGGTTCGATTTTCTCTGTTGGGCCCAGGTTCTGATGCCCAACAGAAAGCTTAGGAGCGAAAAACATATGACAGCGTTTGGCGCCGTTGTTTCCTTTTGTTCTAGATACTATTCGATCAGTTTGTGGTACCCGAGTTCCAAATGAAATCAGTTCTTCGGCAACCCAGCCCGATTCATCCTCAAATTCGGCTAACGCCGCTTCGCGGGGTGTTTGTTCCTCGTCAATTCCGCCAGCTATCACTTCAAGACTCGGACCATTGGCAACTCGGTCCTGGACTACGAGCACTGCTAAGCCTTCGTCTGTCAAACCAGCTACTTGAACATAATCATTGCCAAGCTGAATCGAATAATCATCAACCTTTTCTTTCGGGTAAGACGGGTGTCGGATCTGCCAAATCTCGTTACCGAGAAACCGTGTTGACCCATTGTCCACACGCTGCAGCACTTCCCACTCACTTTTCGAGCGGTCTCCCATCACTAACCTCCACACAAGGTCCTTAACTCAGGAAGGGCCAGTCCTGTGGCAGGCTGCCATTGTCAGCGTAGATATCGTTGGCCCGTTTACCTGAAAAATCTAGTGGTGAGCTATCCCAAGTCCGAAATCTCCCACCCGCTTCAGGAATAAACAAAGACCCTACTGCGATATCCCAAATACTTTGCTTCATGTGTACGGCGAGGTCAATTTTGCCCTCACCAAGTTTACAAAGAGCAAGAGCAGTCGAGCCAATCGCCCAGTGAGTCCGGCTTTCTTTGATCAGCTCTTCTTCGATATCGACTCGATTGTAAAGTCGAATGATGTCTTGACCCAAGTTTACAATCTCCCTCTTTGGGTTTTCTAGATCAGAAACTTTGACTTTGATTCCGTTGACGAAAGCTCCAGAACCTTTAACAGCCCAGAACATTTCATCGGTTGGTGGGCAGTAGGTGATACCCAGTACTACCTCACCATCAACGAAACGAGACAAACTAATTGACCAGTCGGTCAATCCATGAGCAAAGAAGTTAGTCCCATCGATTGGATCAATTGTCCAACCAATCCTTAGAGCTTCTCCACCTGACTCTTCAGCAACGATTGATTCGTCTGGAAAAGTTGTTCTCACCCAGGTCTTCAAAAACTGCTCAACAGCGGTATCCGCTTCCGATACCGTTCCGTAATCTCTAGTTTTTTCGA
>DATIHF010000067.1:0-4300 GCA_035480955.1 Saccharimonadales bacterium (SeqCode)
AGCAGTAGCGGACGTAATTCCGGAAACTTATGCGTAAAGGAGGTGAACAAAAATGCGAGCTTTGATAATTACAGTAGTTGTTGTAGCAATTTTGGCAATTGGTGCTTTTTTGCTAGTTAACAACAAAAACAAATCAACCAGCTCTACTACTAGCTCTACCACTAGTTCGGACAATTCCAGTTCAAACAACAGCAGCGGGGATTCTTCAAACTCAAGTAGTACCCCAGCTTCTGATACAGTGACGATTACTTACACTGATTCTGGTTTTTCACCAAACTCTGCAACTGTCAAAAACGGTGGGAAAATCATCTGGGTCAACAAAAGTGGCAGTCAAGTGCAGATTGGGGTCAATCCTCATCCGACACACACTGGGGATCGAATGATTACTAACGGTCAATTTACTCTGGATCTCAATGACGGAGCACAAACGACTGTCAGTGTGACAAAAACTGGGACTTTTGGTTATCACAACCATTTGTTGCCCAACGATACTGGGACGATCACTGTAGAGTAAAAGCATTGCTGCCCATGGAACCAAAACCATTTAATGTTGATTCGAAAACAATAGAAACGCTTCAAAAAACCGCTAACGATATCCGACAAGATATCATCAAGATGTTGGTGGAAGCGGGATCTGGCCATTCGGCTGGACCTCTAGGAATGGCGGATGTTTTCACCGCGCTTTATTACCAAGTTTTAAATATTGACCCAGAAAACCCGACCTGGAAGGATCGTGACCGGGTCGTACTTTCCAACGGTCACATCTGCCCGGTGTGGTACGCGACTCTTGCTCACGCGGGCTTTTTTTCCAAAGAAGAATTATTAACTCTCCGAAAAATTGATTCCCGGCTGCAGGGCCACCCGCATTTTGGTTCTCTACCCGGAGTTGAGAACACCGGAGGACCACTCGGTCAGGGCTTGTCCCAGGCTGCCGGGATGGCGCTTGCGGCGGGGATGAATCATCAGAAACACCATATTTATTGTTTGATGAGTGATGGAGAGCATGATGAGGGACAAACTTGGGAGGCAGTGCTCTTTGCCGGCAAATACAAAATCCACAACCTCACCGCGATCATGGACCGCAACAATATTCAGATTGACGGCATGACCGAAAACATCATGCCACTAGAGCCAATTAAAGAAAAATACGAGAGTTTCGGTTGGCATGTGATCGAGATTGATGGTCACAATTTTGAACAAATTATTGATGCGTGCAACTTAGCCCGCGCAATTGTCGAAAAACCAGTGATGATCATCGCTCACACGATCCCCGGCAAGGGCGTCGATTTCATGGAGTACGACTATCTCTGGCACGGCAAACCACCCAAACCAGATGAAGCCAAGCTAGCTCTTAAAGAACTACGGAGTCTACGAGGAAGGATTATCGGGGAACATGAGTAAAATCTTTAAAAAAATAGTAGGAATTTTCCTGTTCCTCGCTGCATTTGGTTTGCTAATTTTTCAATGGGTAGGAACTTTTTTCGATACTCAAAGTTTCTCCACTTCTATATTGAATATTGAAGATCTTAAAAGAGCTTATGAATTAGAGTTAAATAAAGTTAAGATAGACTACGCAGGCTTTTTTGGAGAGATAATTATTATTGGTTTACTTCTAACTTTAGGAGTTTTTTTAGTACTTAACAAAACCGTAAAATTCAAAATAATGACCAGTTTAATTTTAATAACGATTGTTTCATTTACTACGGGACTAATTTACCTTCAAGAATATGGTCAAAGAAGATTTATTAATAAGCAAAACGAGCATCGGGCCGAAACCTATTTTCATGCGGTTGAATACCCCTACGCCTTAAAATATGACCTAAACCAAGGAGGATTTCTTTCGCCCGCATCGATGAATTTTGAAATTACCGAAAATAAAAAAGTAGTGGAAGATTTTTACTCGAATCAAGGCTTTCAAAAAAATAATAGTACGACCTGTGTCCTACACTTTGATGATCCTCCATATACTAGGGATATTTTCAACGCTGATGGGCTTAATTATTACGCTACATTACAATTCATAGAGAAGGAGAACTCTACCGAGGTGAGTTCATCCTTATGCGCCAGATAAGTATGAGTTTAAACCCAAGACTTTTTGAAAAAAATGTTAAAACCAGGAGGAAGGATCATTGGGGAACATGAGTGATATGGAACAAAATGTAGCTGCAGCCCCACCGACTCCAGCTCCAACAAATCAACCAAGTACGAAACCAAAAAATCCATTAGGTATAAAGCTGGTTGCTTGGGGATGTTTTGTGTATCCAGCTTTGGTTTTGGTGCCTGTGATTTATGCTTCTCTGAAATATATAAAATCTTTTGACATGTTGGTTAAATTTTTCTTAGGTGGGCTAGTCTGGGGGTATACATATATTTTTGCATTTTACTTCGGATTTTTATTAGTGACAGGGATTATCAGCATTATCCTGGGTAGAGCATTATTAAAAAGAGAAAAATATGCGTATTTGGCCATCCTTCTTTTTTCAATTTTTTTAATCGCATTTCAGTCGATTGTTGTATACGTTAACGGAACCTTTAAGGTTGAGTCTTTTTCACTACTTTCAGTTTGGTGTGTCTTTGTTTTGGTGGCACTTATAATTTATCGAAAGCTCTTCTAGCATGAGTAATCTTAACCCACGACTTTTTGAAAAAGATGTTGAGACAGCTGGGACCAGAGATGGTTATGGGCAAGCCTTGCTGGAGCTGGGTGAGAAAAATCCTGACGTGGTTGTTCTGACCGCGGACTTAGCTGAGTCTACGCGTGTTGAAGAGTTTGGCAAGAAATACCCGGAACGTTTTATCGAGTGTGGAGTGGCCGAGCAAAATATGATGGGCGTGGCCGCTGGACTCGCGCTGTCCGGAAAGATTCCTTACGTTTCCAGTTACGCTGTGTTCTCTCCAGGTAGAAGCTGGGATCAGTTGCGGGTCAGTGTTTGTTACACCGAGGCCAATGTCAAAGTGGCCGGTGCACACACTGGGATTTCGGTCGGACCGGATGGAGCGACGCATCAGGCCCTTGAAGATATTGCGATCGTGCGTGTACTACCTAATATAGTAGTTGAGGTTCCTTGCGATGCTAATGAGGCTCGCAAAACCACTCTGGCATCGGCTACCCACAAAGGACCATTTTATTTTCGTTTTGGGCGCGACAAGACACCTCTGATTACAACAGAAGACTCACATTTCGAAGTTGGTAAAGCCGATGTACTCAAGGACGGCAAAGACGTGACGATCGTTGCCTGCGGCCCACTGGTTTATCAATCTTTACTGGCAGCCAAAAATTTGGAAGAAAAAGGTACTAGTGTTCGCGTGATCAATAACCACACCATCAAACCTATTGATGTTGAGACATTGACCACTGCCGCCAAAGAGACTGGTGCGATAGTCACAGTCGAAGAACATCAAGTCATGGCTGGTATGGGTAGTGCGGTGGCCGAGGCTCTAGCCAAAACCTGCCCAGTCCCGATAGAGTTTATCGGTATGCAAAATACTTTTGGTGAATCCGGCGCACCGGCTGAGCTTTATGAAAAATACGGTATGAGCGTCGACGCAATATATAAAGCTGTTGCAGATGTAATTAAGAGAAAACAATGAGAATTTTACTTCTGATAATAGATTTGTTAATTCTAGCGCTTTTGGCAGGAATCATTTACTTTGCATCCTATCTGGCATGTAGTGATTCTGGACAACTTAATTGCGCGAGTGTTTGGTACGTGTGGACCTTCCTAATACCAATCATTCTTGGTATTATTTTGACCGCACTTTTTTTCCTAAAACGAAGAAATAAAATAGTTGATAAATTATACTTGGGATTGGGTCTGTTTATTTTTTGTGCTTTCGTTCTGATAAATGTGTTAGGCACACTATTAGTCTACATACATGCTTATTTGCAAGGTTGATATGAGTAGTAAGAAAAAGCAGTGGAGAGTGTCTTAAAGAGGAAAAAATGAAAGTTGCTGTTCTGACTCTTTGTACTCTTCTTTCAGCAATAGCTTTGGTTATACCACTGTTTGCTTTTTGTGATAGTGACTGTAACAATCTCAGAGGGGGATACTTTTATTTCTCAATTCCGATAATTTGGGTTTTTCTGATTGCTCTATACTTTGCGTCTCTGTATAGAAAACGATTTGAAATGGCCTTTCTGATTTGTGCCCTAGTTAATATCAGCGCAGTTGTCCTATTCTTTTTAAGGTCTAGCCGAGTATTATGACACCACAGGACTGGCTCGAAAAAGCTCCGACGCGACGGCAAAAGCGAAAAAAATGAAAATTGCATTGCTCATAATTGATTTATTAATTTTGCT
>DATIHF010000068.1:0-5191 GCA_035480955.1 Saccharimonadales bacterium (SeqCode)
GCTTTCAAAGATACGACTAGAACCGGGTAGGACGTTCGCTGAGAGCTGATTAACATCGATTGCCGCTACTTGGCCGCCGATGATATTTTTCACTGAAATAACGCCTTTTGGTTGGACATGGACATTGCCATCATTGTTTACAGTTGTTGAGAACTTGACGTTAGTAGAGTCGTACTGAGTTTTGTCAGTTTTAAACTCAGTGATTTTTGCTGATTCTTTAGCATCTCCGGAAACTCTAACTAAAATCAGTGAACCAAGTGTATTTGCCAAGCCAATTTGGTTCCCTCCAGTTGGAGAGGGTGGTTGCGTTGTGAAAAGAATGCCAGCGTAGTGACCACCTGGTTCGGCAGCCGCGGGAACAGTAATATTGAAATTTATTGCAGTTGATTGGTTGGGGACTAGTTTAATCGGTGCGGTTGAAACACTGACCCACTCGGAGAGGGAGTAAGTGCCAGAGCTTTCACCTTTCTTTAAAAATATTGGCGTGCCGGTTTTGTTATCTGATTTAAAGTCGGCTACTGCTGGGTAATAGGTTTGCTCGGTGCTGCCAATGTTTTTGATTTTGATGATGTCTTGTTGGACTTTGCCGGGATCAATTGTGTACTGATAGATTGGGGAAGAAATTTCCAATCCGACTGCAGTACTGCTGGTAGAAGAATCTTGGGCGAATGCACTCGAGGCCAGGGCAAGCGAGGCCAAGGCGGTGGCGACAGATATTTTAGCTAAGGAAGGCAGTTTGTGCATTGCAAAAAATTATACAGCTCTTTCTAAAAAGTTCCAGTGGTAATGTGGGTCACAATGTGACTGTAAGAACCAGCTGGAGTCGTGCCGGCCACTGAGGCACTGTGACAAATTGTGGTGACCGCATTGGAGACTGGGCCAGCGTCACCGTCACCACTGTCGGCGTAGACTTTAGCCGTCCCGGTGATTGCGCTTGCATTTTCTACGGTTCCACTGTCATCACAACCCGTACTATCGACAACGTCTTGAGTACCGGTCGTGTCATTGCTAGAAACTCCATATTCTTCGCTACCTTGATCAACATCATTGTCACCACCAGCGTCATCAATATCATTGGTACAGACTGCGACTGAAGGAGAGCAGAGGTTACCATTCTCCACGATTGTTGAGACGTAACCAGAAGAAGCGTTGGTATTGACTGTATTGGTGTAAGAGCAGAAATTAATTGCTCCGACACCTAGAGTCCCCAAACTACACGTAGAAGCGGAAAGTGAAGAGGTTATTGAAGGGTCAACTGTGGCTGAAACAGTTACCTGATCCTCAGTCATAATCGCAACTGCGACAGTACCGGAGTCCGATGATCCGGCAGTGATCGCAATGGATTTACTTCCATTTGAACCTGGGTTGGTGATTTGATTTGCCCCACCGCTAGCTTGTAATCCGATTGTAATGATGACTTTGTCACCCGCGGTGACAGTGCCACTACCGGAGGTGAGAGTGAGGACATTGGTAGCAAAAGCAGCCCCCCAAGTAGCTCCAGAAGGGGTTGCTGCAAGAGTTTCGCTTGTTTCCAGACCAGTTGACGCACCATGAGTAAAATCAATATCTCCAAAAGCAGTCGATCCAGTGGAAAAACCTGCGGCATTGAAATTAATCGTAATTGTCCCAGCGGCGGCAACTCCGGTTGGGGTAGTGAACTTAATGACATGATCAGAAAGTTGGCTTGTTTTTAAGCGGGTCATGGTATCCGAGAGGGCCGTTAATGTCGCTGAATTAGCTGATCTTGAAAGAAGAGGGTAAAACGCCGCAACGAGAATTAGGGCAGTTAAAAAAATTCTGAGAGTTTTATTTGGAATAGCAGTAGTCATCGAGTTAAAGAATTATCTCAGGATGACTTAAGCAAAGTCAACCAGAGCAGGACTAAAAAGAACCTGTAGTCACAAAATAAACGATTTGTTGATAATTTCCCGCCGCAGTTAAGCCAGACCGAGAAGCGGCGTAACAAATCGTTGTTGATTCAGCCGTGTAAGTTGGTCCAGCTTTGCTAGCGACTGATTGTTGCGAAGTTGTCAAACCAGAGGCATTGTAGGCAGCACTACCGCATGAAGTATCCTGAGTAATATCTTGACCCGATTGTGAAGTGGCGATTCCGTACTCCTCAGCTCCAGCAGAGACAGCACCGTCACCAACAGCATCGATATCAGCTCCACCAGATCGGCGTAGGGTACCATCCGAATAAACTCGGGTAGTGTAACCACCAATATTGGTGGTCACCGAAACCGTATGACTGTCGGTATTGACCGCTCCAGTTGTGAGGGTTCCCAAATTAATCGTATTTGTGCTTAGAGAAAGGGTGATTGAAGGGACTTGAGAAAGCTGACACTGAAAACCGGTACAGGAAAGATAGTTTGTTGAGTTGGAAAAACCAACGGCGAAACCACCGCCGGTATCGGTCAAGCGATAGTTAGTTGAGTTTTTTTCCCCACCAAAAACTCCAAGTTCAGAATCTATTTTGTAGTTTGTTGAAGCCGATGGAAACGCATAAGCTAAACCAGTTGAGCCTAGAAAAAAAAGTAAGGTAACAAGAATCTGTAAAAAGCGCTTGGCTGGGAGGTGCAACATTGATTAAATTCTAAAGGAGCGGGGAAGTTAAGGCAAATTTAGAGTTGCTGGTTGAGATATTAGCTTTTCTTTTGTAGAATCATCGCAACTTATGTCTAGATACAATCCCAAAGAGTTAGAAGCTAAGTGGCAAAAGAAATGGCAGAGTGACAAAACTTTCCAGGTTGATTTGGAAAAAGCTGAGAAGCCTTTCTATAACTTGATGATGTTTCCTTACCCTTCGGGAGAGGGTTTGCACGTTGGCCACGTCTACGCCTTTGGAGGTTCTGACACTTTTGGTCATTTCAAAAAAATGCAAGGCTACGATGTTTTTGAACCAATGGGTTTCGATAGCTTTGGGATCCACTCAGAAAACTACGCGATCAAAATCGGTAAACACCCGCGTGAGTTAATTGAAGAAACTACGAAATATTTTAAAGAAGAGCAGCTGGATAAACTTGGCGCTTTATTTGACTGGTCCAAATCAGTCACCACCTCAGAGGCGTCCTATTACAAATGGACTCAATGGCTTTTCATTCAACTTTTCAAAGCCGGCCTAGCCGTTAGGAAAAAATCGAGTGTCGACTGGTGCCCGAGTTGTTTGACGGTTTTAGCCGATGAGCAGGTGATTGCTGGTAAGTGCGAGCGCTGCGGTACTGAAGTGATCCAAAAAGAGCTTGAGCAGTGGTTTTTCAAAATTACTGATTATGCTCAAAGATTGCTAGATAATTTGGAAAAGATCGATTGGTCAGAGACTACCAAGACAATGCAGCGAAACTGGATTGGTCGCAGTGAAGGCGCGGAAATAATTTTTAAACTTAGAGATGTTCCTGGGCAAGAGGATGACAAACACTCGGTCACGGTTTACACGACGCGGCCGGATACGATCTTTGGTGCAACTTTTCTGGTCATTTCACCTGAAACAGTTAAATCTTGGCTCGATATTGGTTTTCTGGCTAAAGACGAAGTTAAAAAATACGTGGACGAAAGTTTAAACAAAACTGAAGTCTCCCGTCTAGCTGAAGGGAAAGACAAAACTGGAGTTGATACAGAAATAAAAGCAGTTCATCCGCTGACTGGCGAGCTGCTTAGCGTTTGGGTCGCTGATTACGTGCTGGGTTCCTACGGTACTGGTGCGATCATGGCAGTCCCAGGCCACGACCAAAGAGATTATGACTTTGCCAAAAAGTTTGGACTGCCAATTGTTGAGGTGATCTCCGGTGGAGATGTTAAAAAGGAAGCTTGGCAGGGGGAAGGCAAACTGGTTAACTCAGAAAAGTTCAATGGGCAAAGTGTCGAAGAAGCCAAAATTAATCTATCAAAATACATCGAAGAGAAAAATAGTGGATCAAAAAAGGTTAATTTTCACTTGCGTGATTGGCTCGTTTCCCGCCAGAGATACTGGGGCCCACCGATCCCGATGATCTATTGTGAGAGCTGTGCCAAGGACAAAAAAGGTGAGCAAGAGGGGATGAGCGGTTGGTACAGTGTTCCAGAAAAAGATTTACCAGTTGAGTTACCCTATGTTGAAGACTATCAACCCCGAGGCAGTGGTGTCAGTCCATTAGCTAGTGTGCCAAGCTTTTTGAGCGTAAAATGTCCTGGTTGTGGCAAAGATGCGAAGAGAGAAACAGATGTTTCTGACACCTTTTTGGACTCCTCTTGGTATTTCCTGCGCTATCCATCGGTTGGTGACGACGAAGTTGCCTTTGAACCTGAAGTGACCAAAAAATGGTTGCCGGTTAATCAGTATATTGGTGGCAATGAACATGCAGTCTTGCACCTACTTTACACTCGCTTCATTACCATGGCTCTTTCTGATTTGAAATTAATAAACTTTGAAGAGCCTTTTGATAAATTCCGGGCTCACGGTTTGATCATTTACAAAGGCGCCAAGATGAGCAAGTCACGCGGCAACGTGGTCAATCCCAACGAATACATGCAAGCCTACGGCGCGGACACATTGAAGATGTACCTGCTTTTCATTGGACCTTATGAACTTGGTGGAGAGTTCGATGATCGAGCGATCACCGGAGTTTACCGCTTTTTGAACAGAGTTTGGACTTTGGTTGAAGGTTTGGAAGAGGTTAAAGAATCAAATAAAGAGTTGGAGACCAAATTAAACTCACTAATCAAAAAAGTTTCAGATGATCTAGAAAACCTACGCTTCAACACCGCGATTGCGGCTCTGATGGAGTTCCTTAACCTCGTGTACAAACACCAATCCAACCTGTCACGGGAAATTGTTTTGAACTATTTGAAACTCCTCGCACCTTTCGCACCGTTCATCAGTGAAGAACTTTGGGAAAAACTAGGCGAGAAAGGTTCAATTCACCAACAAAGCTGGCCAGAGGTTGGCAAGGTTGTCGAAGAAACCTCCTGGCAAATTGTGGTTCAAGTCAACGGAAAGTTCCGCGGAAAAGTAGAAGTTGCCAAAGATTCGAGCGAAGATCAAGTCTCTCAAGAAGCACAAAAAATTCCTAGTGTTGAAAAAGATTTGCAAGACAAACAAATTAGTAATAAAGTTTGGGTTAAGGGAAAGCTTATCAACTTTGTAGCAGACTAGACATGACCCGTGACAATAGCTGGTTACTCTCAAGACTCGATCGGCTTTGGTCCAGCCATTTTG
>DATIHF010000069.1:0-12471 GCA_035480955.1 Saccharimonadales bacterium (SeqCode)
TGGCCAATTTTATACGAAAATATTCTCCGGGTTGGGGATCCTGACCAATCAGTCGGAGTTGTCACCCTCTGGACCGAGAGGGACGTGATCAAAGACTCGCTCGAGAAAAAAGATTACGCCGCGATTGGCAATCTTTATTCACCAGCTGGGATCAATCACATGATGAGAAATGTCTTGGCCAACCCTTCCATTCGTCATCTGATCATGTGGGGAGCGGATATGTCGGGTAGCGGCTCCTCTTTGCGCAATTTTTTCGAAAAAGGAATCGATGGTGACTATAAAATAGTTGACGCACCAGGGCAGATCGAGCCCGAGATCCCGCGCGAAGCAGTTGAAAGTTTCCGTAGTAGCGTTAACCTTATCGACATGCGTGGTAAACCAAAAGAAGAGGTTGTCAAAGCGGTCAAAAAGTTTAAAAAAGAAAAACCTTTTCGGGAAAAAGCCGAGATTTTCCCTGCCAGCGAAAAGAAAGTTACCACTTGGCCCTCAGAACAAACCTCCTTCAGAATTGAGTCTCCCAAGATTGCTTCACTTTGGTTGAAAGTGCTCAACATGGTCACCAAATACGGTCGGGTCAAATCCACTCGTTACGCTACGACTAATGAGTTGAAAGAGCTGCTGAATCTCAACGCAGTAGTTTACGAGGAAGATCCGGAAAACGAATATTTCCCAGAGTATCTCCCCTTTACCACGCAAGAGCTGAAAGCCTACTACCCAGAATGGTTGACCGCGCGGCGGATTCCGGGGATGGCCTACAACTATGGTGATCGCATGCGCAATATGGACGGGATCAATCAAATTGAAGAAATTAAAAAACTACTTGCAGCTCGTCCAGATAGCAAAAAAATGATTGCCAGTTTGTACAATGTGAAAGTTGACTGGGCCGCGGCCAATACAGGTGACACACCCTGTATCACGCAAATCATCGGTGGAGTGCAGGATAAAAAGTTTTTCATGACCGTCCATGTCAGAAGCCAAGATATGTTTCACGGTTGGCCACGCAATATGTTTGCCGCGCGCAAATTGCAAAAAGAAATAGCTGATGCGGGAGGTTACCCGTTGGGAAAACTAGCGATGATCACCCACTCAGCTCACATGTACGCTGATGACTGGGCGACTGCACAAGAACTTTTGGATAAATACTATGTCAAAGAAACCGCGCAGTATAAACCAGGTTTCCATTTCCAAGAAGACCCACGCGGCAATTGGCTCGTGGACATTGACTGGGAAAACAAATTAATTTTGGCCAAACTAATGAGTCCGGACATGGCGACCGAGCTGACAATGTTTCATGGCAAAACTGCCAAAGAAGTAATCAAACAAATCGGGGAGTGGGAAATCCTGACTCTGCCCTCACACGCGCTTGATTTCGGAGCAGAGCTGCAAAAAGCCGAAATTGCACTAAACAATGATCTGAGAGATTGGAAACAAGATCGCGCGATTAATTTTGAAAGACAAAAAGTAGAGCAAAGCGATCCTCAAGAAAAGATCCAAGCCCCAACCCGCTACGTCAAACGCGGCAAAAAATCTATCCCCATCAAATAGATCGCTCCGCGCTCTGTAACATAATTATAACCTGTAGTAATTGACACCTAAATTAAAATCAGTTAAAATACGCCTAACCGTGAGTCTAGGAGCTTTCAAGGAGGAGAGCTAATGCTGTGGGATAGACTGGTCCCGTTTCCGGATGCACTGCGTTCTCGTTATCCGGATCAATGCAAGACCCTAGACATACTCGAGGAGATCAGTCCGCCGCCGTCGGACGGACTCAACCATCTCGATCTTCTGTTGGGGTGGCTCAGACAGAGTTGGCTGATCGGCTTGCTCGACGAGGGTGAACACCTTCGGCTTCAGAGGATCGTCGGAGAAGGATAAAGGAGGAGGAAGACTGATGTCCGAGAAAATTGTCCGGACGACCTACGCGTGCAACCTTTGCGGTTGTGAGTTCGCGACCGAAGAGGGGGCAGAGCACTGTGAGGAAGGTGGGCTAACCGAACCTACCTACCAGCTTGGTGATCTGTTTGCCCGAACAAACCAGATCCAATACCTTTTCGTTGGTGCGTTTCGAGGTACTGCGTACCCGAGCCCTGTAGGAGAGATAGATATCTTTCCGGTGATTGCTGGCTGCTATGAACACAACAACACTTCTTCGAAAAAAGCAGTGATAACTCACCGCATTTCCTACATTCTACCGATTGAGGATGATGGGTATCTGAATGTGAGCACTCGTCGACTGACTGAGGATTACACTAAGTTGACGACGTCAGAAGAAGGCAAGAAGCTCCTTGTCTTTCAAATGCTTCACCAATTTAGGGGAAAAGAGGCTCTTCGCAAACAGATGAAGCCTTTGGCAGAGAAAGCCGCTGACGAATTGCTCGCGCTGGCGGTTAAGATGCAGGACGAACAAAGCTGACCTAGTGCGAACAAATAATAAACACAACCACGACCCGTTCGATTTTCGATCGGGTCTCTTTTTTCCATTTAATTTTTTTCTGACCTGTAGTATATTGTTGGATCTATGCAAGGAAAAATTATCGATTTCGAAGGAATTGACGGGACTGGTAAAAGTACTCAGGCCAAGCTACTCCTCAACTACCTTACAAAAATCAAAAAGAAACATTCCTTTTATAAATTCCCTCAGTATAAAAAGACCGCTTTTGGAAAAATGGTTAAAGACTTTCTCTCCGGGAAGCTTGGTGAGCTAAAACACTCAAACCCTTACCTGATTTCACTTCCTTATGCTTTTGATAGACAAACGGTCGCGGATAACATTAGACAAGAAAAAGCCGAAGGAAAAATAGTAGTTTTCGACCGTTACGCCTACTCAACTACTGCCCATCAAGCCTCAAGATTGCCTGAAAGTAAACAAAAAGAGTTTATCGACTGGCAGTTTAATCTTGAATATAAAGTCAACCAGCTCCCCAAAGAAGACGTGGTTATTTTATTGGAGATGCCAGTAGAGGAGTCGCTAAGATTGATTTCTGGACGAAAGAGAGACTTACTTGAGCAAAAGACTTTGCAAGAAAAAACCAGAAAAATCTATTTAAAGCTTGCCAAGAAAAACCCCCACCACTGGTTAATAATCAACTGTATTGATCCAAAGGGTAAGCTGAAAAGCAAAAACAAAATTCACCAAGAAATAGTCGAGCTATTGAAGGGGCGAAAACTGATCTAGTTTGTCCCGGTTGCCAAATTTTTCTCAAAAGTTTAACTTTAAAGTATGCAGATGTTCTCCGCCCACATCGAACAGTTCTCATCCTAAAACCGCGCGGGTTGCGTGGTTTTTCCGTTTTTAGGGGGAGGTCGGTCAATGAGTGCACCCATGATCACAAAGAGAGATCTGGAAGAATGGGGGAGACAAGAGAGAATTAATATCACTCATGTTGGCACTGCTTCGATCGGATCAATTCTCTGCCAAGAGATCAAAGTAGTCTGCGTCGAAGGCCAACTGATACATTTGAAGATAAAAGTTTTCGATATTAACGAGGAAGAGGGAGTTCAGCTACGTCTTCAGATCTGAGGGTTAGGTATTTCGATACTTGGCCCTTTTCTTTTAATTGTTGACCTCTTCTGCTATACTAGCTCACGATTACACACACCCGAGGCTTTAACCCTGCACTACGGTTAAATCTAACCTAGTGGATTCTCAGGTGGAGGACAAAAAGGGAATTAATTTTATGAGTCAACCATCTTTAAAAGAATTACTTGAGGCTGGTGTCCATTTTGGCCACGAAACCAAACGCTGGAACCCGAAAATGGCGGGGAATATTTTCACGGCCAAAGAAAAAATCCACATTATCGATCTGGAAAAAACTGAAAGCGCGCTCAAAGAAGCCACTGCTTTCGTCAAAGATCTTGGCAAGGCGCAAGGACAAATAATTTTCCTCGGAACAAAACGACAAGCTGCGGATATCGTCAAAGAGCAAGCCGAGCGAGTCGGTGCGATGTATCTCACCACCCGCTGGGTTGGTGGACTTTTTACCAATTTTGAGCAAGTGCAAAAAAACCTTGCCAAACTCTCGGACCTCGAGGAAAAATCAAAGGACGATCGCTTTACCAAAAAGGAACAGCTTCTCATGACCCGCGAGGTGGAGAAACTCATCCGCAACATTGGTGGAGTGCGCACCATGACCAAGCTTCCCGAAGCAATCTTCATCGTTGATTCTCGCAAGGAAGACATCGCGGTGAAAGAAGCCAGAAAAATGGGTGTGAAAATCGTTGCGATTGTCGACACCAATGGCGATCCAACCACGATTGACTACCCGATCCCTGGTAATGACGATGCGATTCGAGCAATCTCGATCCTCGTGAAAGCAATTGCGGATTCTTATGATGAAGGGAAAAATACTGGTGAGAAGAAAAGTCCTGAAGAAAAAGTTGAAAAAGTTGAAGAAGTCAGTGCTCCTGTTGCCGAAAAGGCTAAAGCAAAGGTTGAGAAAGAAGAAAAGCCCAAGAAAACTACCAAAAAAGTCGCTGCTAAAAAAGAAACTAAATCTAAAAAGGAGAAAGCCTAATGACAGATATTTCCGCAAAATTAGTTAAAAAGCTTCGTGAAGAGACTGGAGCAGGGGTGATGGACGTACGTCGCGCTCTGCTAGAATCTGATGGGGACGAGAAAAAAGCCAAAGAGCTCCTCAAAGAAAAAGGTGAAGCCGCAGTCGCCAAGCGAAGTGAAAGAGAAACTTCTCAGGGGGTGATTGAGACCTACGTTCACTCTGGTGGTAAAGTCGGAGCAATGGTTTTTCTCGCGTGTGAGACTGATTTTGTCGCCAAAACTGACGAGTTTAAAACCCTCGCTAAAGAGCTGGCCATGCAAGTAGCGGCCATGAATCCTACGAATGTGGATGAGCTAGCCGAGCAGGATTATATCCGCGAACCGGGTAAAAATGTGAAACAGCTAATCGCCGAGGTTGTTGCCAAAACTGGTGAGAATATTCAGGTAAAAAGAATTGCCAGATTTTCCCTCGGGGACTAAACCTCCTTTATAGTAAGTAAAAAATACTTTATACTTTTCCAAAATGGAAGAAACTATTTCAGAAGCTAAGAAAAAAATGCAGGCCTCGATCGAGCATTTGCTCTCCGAGCTTCTTTCAGTACGTAGTGGACGCGCGGCGCCGAGTTTACTTGAAGGAGTGAAAGCTAGTGCTTACGGCAACCAAATGACTCTCAAAGAACTCGCGAGCATTAGTGCTCCGGAACCTCGTTCACTCATCGTCCAACCCTGGGATCAGGGCAATGTCGATGCGATCGCAAAAGCGATTCGTGAAGCCGGCATGGGCTTCAATCCGATAGTCGAGTCCAACTTGATTCGCGTCGCCGTTCCTGCACTGACAGAGGAGCGACGAGCCGATCTCATCAAACTCGTCAGCGAAAAAGGCGAGGCGGCCCGAGTTTCTATCCGCAGCGCCCGCCGTGACGCAATCGAGTCTATCGATAAAGCAGAAAAAGGTGGTAAACTTTCAAAAGACGACTCTCACCGCTTCCGCGAGCAAGTTCAAAAAACTACTGACGAGATGATCTCGGAAGTTGATAAAGTCGTCAGAGCTAAAGAAACTGAGCTTAAAGAAATTTAGAATCAGCTATCTCTCAGCTTTCTCTAATAAATTAATAATGCTTTTGGTTAGACTCTTACAAAAATGTCTGTCGTAATCCCACTATTACTCGGAATTTTCATACTGGGCTTTTTGGTTTTGATCCATGAAGCTGGTCATTTTCTGACCGCGCGAGCCTTTGGCGTACGAGTTTTGGAGTTTGGCATTGGTTTTCCTTTTTTGGGGAGAATTTTTAAATTCAAAAGAAAGGGAACCGTTTATTCGGTAAACTGGCTGCTTTTTGGTGGTTTTGTCCAGCTCTACGGTGAAGAAGCAGGCTCGTCCAAAGATCCAGACAGTTTTGCTTCGAAAAATGTTTGGGTGAGGTTTACCATCGCGGCCGCGGGGATTGTCGTCAACATTGTCTTTGCTATTTTGCTTTTCACGATTCTGATGGCGACCTCTCATTATAAAGTTGATTTTCCCAATACGATTCCCAACAAATTTCCCCTTGGCAATACGAGAGAGTACGTCATGATCGTCAATGTTGATAAAGACTCACCCGCTTCTTTTGCCGGGTTGAAATTGGGTGACAAAATCCAAACCATGAATGGGCAGAAGTTTACTGATATTAAAGAAGTGCAAAGCTACGTTTTGTCTCATAAGGGACAGCCAATAACACTCGTGGTCGAAAACTCTACTAGTCAAACTACCCGTGAAGCAATCGTGGTCCCACGGGTCAACCCACCCGCAGGCAAAGGCTCACTCGGGGTTAGTCTTGACTCAGGGCAAACTCTCTCCTACGACACGCCTTTCGATAGAGTTTTTGTCGGAGTCGAACACTCAATCAACATGGTTGAGTACCAGGTGGCGGGACTGAAAACCTTTATTTCAAAATCTGTGGCAGAAAAATCAATCGAACCTCTCGCGTCGCAAGCTTCTGGCCCAGTGCGAATAATCGCTGTGCTGGGTTTTCTGGTCCAAAATTCTGGCTCAGAACTACTCCGGGTGATCGCGACTTTCACCGCTCTCATCTCTCTAATGTTGGGGATCGGAAACTTGCTCCCCATCCCAGCGCTTGATGGAGGACGCCTGGCTTTCTTCTTGATTGAGGGACTCACTGGTCACAAAGTCAAACCCAGAGTTGAAAATTTGATCCACGGAATTGGCTTCGTCGTCCTGCTTTTCCTCCTCGTACTGATTACAGCCAACGATATCTTCCGCGTTTTCACCGGCCACATTTTTGGCTAAATACTAGCTACAAAATACCAAATACTATATACTTTCTCCATGAGACAATCTCAACTTTTTGGCAAAACTTCCAAAGACGCTCCCGCTGAGGCAACGGCTGTTTCCCACCAATATCTTGTTCGTGGCGGATTTATTGACCAGCTCATGAGTGGAGTTTATTCCTTTTTGCCGCTTGGCTTTAGGGTTCACAAAAAAATCGAAAATATCATCCGTGAGGAAATGAACGCAGTTGGTGGACAGGAAATATTGCTGCCCGCGCTGTCTCCAAAAAATCTCTGGGAAGAGTCCGGCCGTTGGCAAACTATCGATCCGCCGCTTTTCAAACTCAAAGATCGCCATGACAAAGAAATGGCCCTTGGATCCACCCACGAAGAAGTTATAACGGACCTGGTTCGCCGAACGGTCCAGAGTTACAAAGATCTGCCGATTGGGCTCTACCAAATCCAGGATAAGTTTCGCAATGAACTACGCTCCACCGGTGGGTTACTCCGGGTCCGTGAGTTTGTCATGAAAGATCTCTACAGTTTTCATGAAAGTGAAGAGGATTTGGAAAAGTTTTTCGAAAAAATGATTGCCGCCTACGAAAAAATCTTCAACCGAGTGGGGATCAAACCAATCATCACCAAAGCTTCCGGTGGGACTATCGGTGGGTCGACTACTTACGAATTCCAAGCTCCGACCAAAGTGGGCGAGGACACAGTTTACTTAAACAAAGAAACCGGCAAAGCCTTCAATAAAGAAATCGAGGGCGAGATCCCCGAAGACGAGAAGAAAGATTACGAAGCCATTCCCGCGGTCGAGGCCGGCCAAGTTTTCTCACTCGGTACCAAATATTCTGAGGCGATGGACGCGACTTTTGTTGATAAAAACGGGCAAAAAAAGCCGCTGGTCATGGGTTGCTACGGAATCGGATTGGGTCGGTTGTTGGCGACAATAGTCGAAGCTTTTCATGATGACAGAGGAATAGTTTGGCCCACGGAAGTCTCACCTTTTGCAGTTCATTTAGTTAGTCTAGGAAATAATGAAAAGGTAAACAAAGAGGCAGAAAAGATTTACGAAAAGCTCAATTCAACTGGCGTTGAGGTATTGTATGACGACCGCGAAGAGTCAGCCGGAGTTAAACTAGGTGACGCTGATTTGATTGGAATTCCCGAGCGTTGGGTGGTTAGTGAAAAAACTTTGGCAGAAGATTCACTAGAAGTTAAAAAAAGAAATTCAGAAGAAACCTCTCTTCAAAAAATATCCTCAATTTGACAGAGAGTAGCAAAACACAGTAAGCACAACTAAAAAGGGCTAGTTTTAAAACTAACCCTTATTTTTTGGGATCAAAGGCTCTCCTCGTTTTTCTCTAGCTTCGTCTTCCTCCAGTCTCCAAAGTTTCTTCTTTTCCTCATGATCCGCCTCCAAATATAAAATCCAAAGTAAACTTGCTATTGTAAAACCACCGACCAACCCAAGTACAAAAATTACTACCAAACTCTCACCTCCTGCGAAAAGAAGCATCCGCGTTACCCCTAGTCCAGCGATTTCGCGATGAGCAGGCAGGCGAGAGTGAAGCCGGTGAGGCCCAGCACGAGTCCAGGAGTGTAGCCGATCTTTTTCCACCCGAAGGCGAGTGGCACTAGGGTAGCGCCGATCACGATCGATGCTCCGAGCGCGACTTCAAAAGACTCCTTTTGCTGTTTACTCATTGATCTGCCCCTTCCCATAAAAATATATCACAGCTACAGTATATTTGAAAACCCATAGTTAAGTATGATAAAATATTCCGGGTTTGGAAAGGAGTTCCAATGGGAGGTGAGGATGAGTCTTGGTGAATTCTGGATGAATTGCCAGGAAAATCGAGTAGTGGAGGTTAGAGCTATGGCTTTTTTCTCAAAGAAGCCTCGTAAGAAAAAGAAAGGGTTCAAAAAAGACACAGTTAACACGATCATGATCAAGATTGGTGAGTACGTCGAGGATAACGACCTTACTCAGGTGACAATTAGTTTAGATTATGATTATCAAACTGAAATGGTGACCCTTCGAGTGAGCCCAACGTTTCTCTACGTTGGAAAACTAACCATAGAGGAACATGAAGAAATAAGAGAGTTGATATATTCAGCTGCCTGAAATCACAATACTACACACCAACGCTCCCTTAGAATTTCTGAGGGAGTTTTTCTTTTTCAAGAAAAGCACAATGGAGTTGTAATTTAGCCGGAAAAAGAGTAAACTTACACGTCGCCCACAAAAAGCAATGAAAAAAGAGAAATTTATCGATCTTCATACGCATACGATCTTTTCAGACGGTGGTCTCACACCAAATGCTCTCGTGATGAGAGCCAAAGATGCTGGTCTCTCGGCAATTAGCGTGACTGATCATGACAATTTGCTTGCCATGGACGTCGCGATACTCAAAGGTGCTGAGCTCGGGGTAGAGATAGTTCCCGGGATTGAGCTGACCGCTTATGTGGATGAGACACTTGATTTGCACATTTTGGGTTATTTTATTGACAAGAAAAACCGCCCGCTAAACGAAAGGCTCGAATATTTCAAAAAACAAAGAGAGATCAAAAGTAAAAAAGTCGTTGATAACCTCAAAGAGCTAGGTTACAAAATTGACTACAATGAAGTGAAAAAAATCGCTCGCGGGACTGTTGCCGCTCCGCACCTGGCCTACGTACTCATCAACAATAGTGCCAATTCTGAAAAACTCACGAAAGAGTTTGGCGAGCTGCCGACCACTGGGATTTTCATCCGCGACTATCTCGCCGCCGGCGGAAAAGCTTACGAACCAAGAGAAGCCGCGACTCCGGAAGAAGCGATCAATCTGATTCATGGAGCTGGCGGGCTCGCTGTGCTGGCCCACCCGTGTTGGAATCTCTGTGCCAAAGTGGGATCAAAACTAGTTTTTGATGATCAGTGGGTTGATCGCTTGGTGAAGCTGGGACTTGATGGGATCGAGGTCTGGGCCCATCGGGAAAATGAAAAAGATACTGAAAAAGCAGTCGCACACTACGAAAAGCTCGCTGATAAATACAAACTAATCAAAACCGGGGGCAGTGATTTTCACGGCTTTGGCAGTGCCGGTAAAGAGCTCGGGTTTGGAGATTTTTATTTGAAAGTTCCTTACGAGATTTTGGAAAACCTCAAGTCAAAAGTAAAAAAGATTGATTAGGAAGATGGAAGAGTGTTTGTTTTGTAAAATAATAAAGAAAGAAGTTCCGGCAAAGATAGTTTACGAAGATGCCGATGTAGTAGTTTTCCCCGACATCACTCCCAAAGCACGAGTACATTTATTGATAGTACCGACTGCGCACATAAAGAGCTTTTTAGACTTAAGGGAAGAGCAATTGTCGGTGTTGACAAAAATGTCAAAAGTGGTACAAAGATTAATAGTAGATCAAAAATTGACAAGGGCGTATCAACTCCTTTTCAACGGCGGTAAGCATCAACACGTACCACACTTGCATTTGCATCTGATGGCAGAATAATTAATTAGGAGGTGTTTTTAATTGACTATAGTAAGAGCCCAAGAGGGCGAACCAGTAGAAGTACTGATCCGAAAATTCAACAAGAAAGTCTTAGCTGACGGAGTTCTCAACGAACTTCGCAAAAGAGAATTCTACGAAAAACCTTCAGCCGTGAGAAAGCGCGAAGAGAAAGAGCGTCGCCGTCTCATGTACCGACGCAGCCGGGAAGGCTAGGATAGATGGCATTTAAAGTTAATGCCATAGTTGAGCCCCACTACCCACTGTCCCGCAAATTACTCAAAAAGGCAGCTACCAAAACCCTAGAACTCATGGACGTCAAAGGAGATACCTCAGTGGATATCTCAGTGATTGGCGATCGCAAAATGCGCTCTCTTAACAAAGAATTTCGCGGCAAAGACACTTCCACTGACGTGCTTTCTTTTTCTTTCGAGCTTTCTGATAAAAAGGATAAATTCCCTGCTCCGCCCGGGGGAGATTACCTCAATCTTGGAGATGTCATCATTTCCTACCCACAGCTATTGGGAAAGGCTGCCAAACAAAATATGCTAGTGGATGACATGGCGACTTTATTGGTCGTTCACGGGATCCTGCATTTGCTGGGGTTTGATCACGAAAAACCCTCCGAAGCTAATGTGATGGAAAAACTTGAAGACCAGATCCTCGACCAACTCAAATAAATTTCCTGCAATTCACGCTTTTTCTTTGTCCAAAATTTGCAAATTAAGCTTATAATATCCCCGAGAAGGAGCACAGCTATGGCGCAGTCATGTCGTCGTTGCGAAAAACCAAGTCCCAACAAGGCAAAATACTGTATGCATTGCGGAATAAAGTTGAGGATTATCGATCAGACAAAGTGGCCAGGAGAGATTCTTGAACTTTCTGATGAGGCAGACTTAGAGGCTCTGCAATCAAATATGCCTAGAGGTTGTGAAAACCTTACCCATGAAGAATTGAGACGTGCTTTTGAAGGGATGTCCCAGAAAGATGCCCAGCGATTGATAAGAAAATTTAATCTTGATAACAAAGGTTTCAGGGAAAACAAGCAGATTGCAGAGGATGGAGGCACAACGAAAAAAACTGTTGGTTATCATGTTCGAGGAGCACTTCTAGCGTTGAGAAATCGGATTTGGACAATGCGCGAAGTGCCGGATAACGTTAAATTCAAATCGACTAAAGAAGTACTTGAAAAGCTTTTTGCAAATAAGGCGTGAAAACACTTCACGCCTTTTTCTTTTCCAAAACTTGCTTCAGGTAGGTATAATTGTAAGTGTCATTTGGCAGGACAAGCTAAAGGACAAGGACAGTGGACGCAGTCATCGCACGCATAGTGGAGAGGATCAATTCAGACCCGGACGAGCAGAGGCAGCTCGAAAGTGACCGACTCGGTAGTGATTACCTCGGCCGCTACTTCGATGGGCCTTGGCACAAGTGGTTTTTGCTGCTGGGATCGAGCTTGGACGCGGCTGTCGTGTACCACGTCGTTGTCAGGGAGGACAACTCGACTCTGATCGCGACTTACGATTTCCACCTTGACCCGTCACGGTGGTTCCAAGTGAGTTTCGAGATGGAGGAATCGGGAGCGACCAGCGCGATGATCTACCATGGAAAGGGAGAACACTGCTGGGCTGGGGAAATCGGAGAGCTGGAAGAGTGCATCGTCTACGCGGTTTTGGATCCTCTCACCATCAAATCCAGCGTCGCGTAAACACCTCGGGGACACGAAACACTCGTGCCCCCTTTTTTCTTTTCTAAAAATTTATCTTGAGTTATAATTTTCTACGAAGGGGGATCTGATGGATCAGGTCGAGGAAGTCATCGCGCGTTTCGAAGAAAGGATTAAGAAACAAGTAGATGACCTGAAACATGCGTTATTCAAATTACCGTCAACTTATCAAATGGTTGAGGTCTGCTTAGAGGCACGTTCTCTTTGCAAGAGACAAAACCTCAAGTATTTCGCCTTTCCTATATGTACTATTGCCAGTGAAGTTGGCTACGTTGTTATTTTCTTTCCGGAAGAGGACAAAGAGTTCGAGAGAAGGCTAGACTCGAGATGGGGTGAGTGGAGAATTGGGACAAATGAGGTAGGTGAACAAGTCGAAAGTATTAGAAGTGATTTCTTTAAATTCTTGAGAAATTTCTTAACTGGTCAACGACCAGTGAAAATCGGCGAAAGAATTATTGTTTACAGCCCAAACTAACCATGGGGCACAAAA
>DATIHF010000070.1:0-36243 GCA_035480955.1 Saccharimonadales bacterium (SeqCode)
ACTAATCCCTTCTAAAAAAAATAAAATCGAACGCTTTGTCGTTATTGATATCGGACTTGGTCGAGTCAGTCTAGCGGTTTTTGATTCGACTGAGAGTGGACCAAAATTTGTCGGGGTGGGACGAAGGAGCTTCACCACTCCCGATACTCTGCTTGATGCCGCTCTTGAGGCAACTGATGCACTAGGTGCTGTGGTGGATGAGCTTCCGCGGACCGCGGTGGTAGGAGTTTGTGGAGGTTCATTGCAGACTTTGACAACAGTCGCCAAATACACTCGGGATAAGCCAAACCAACCGATTGATAAAGCAGAGATCGCCAATGTCCTCAAAAAAGTTTCCGGGGAGGAAAAGCCTGGGTATAAAGTTTTTTATTCAACCGTCACCGGAGCTAGCGTTGATGGGTCGAAAGTTACCAATCCCACTGGAGTCAAAGGAGAGAAAGTCGAAGTTGGCTGCTTCATTGCCTACAAAAAAGAAAGTGAACTGACGACAATTGACCAGATCATTGATGAGCTAGAGATCAAGCCAGAAAGAATAGTTCCAACTCCTTTAGTTGTCTGCAAAATGCTCGGCGATAAGATTCCAGAAAAAAGTCTGCTACTGCGAGTTGGGCAAAATAGTTCTGAAGCTTCTTTCGTTGAAAATCGCCACCTCACTAAAGTTGTCAATTTTGGTCTAGGTTTTGATCAACTTGAGTTTTATAACTTTGCAATCGAATCTTTGCTTGAATCCCAAAAAAGTGAGGAAAGGCCAAACTATATCTGGCTTTACTCTGATACAGATGAAGTAAACCTGGTTGATGTGACTGAGAAAATTGCAGAAGGGGACTGGAAAAAGAAATTTGCCCTTAAGCAAGATTTGAAAGTAGAAAGATCCGAAGCAGAGAACAACTTTGGTGCTTTTGATATGGGACTTTTGTCACTTTCTTTGGAGGAAATCATCGGATGAAAATCCTCGAAGTTGACTCAGGCACTAATTTAAATCATATTCTCAACGAAATAAAAAATACTTCAGAAGATGGGTTGGAACTAACTAGTGTTCCTGAAACTGATTTGTTAGAAAACCCAATTAACCGTGCAATTATCGAGAAAGTTGCTAAAGAGCATAAGAAAGAAATTGTCTTCCCCTCAACAGATATTGAAAAAGCACCCGAAGTTGAAGAGGACGATCTTGGTTTTGTTGAAGGTGAGGACGTCTTTCAGAAGGCCCCGATTCAAGAAGCCCACAAAATCATTGCCACGGCGGCAGTTGCGAGCGCAAAACCAGCCAGGAGCAGCAAATTTAATTTACCAAAATTATTTAAAAACAAATGGGTTTGGGTTGGAGTTGGGGTAGTCATAGTTTTGAGTCTATTGGTTGGATCTTTCTTTTTACTTCCGGCTGCCTCTGTTGCCATCACCCCTAAAGCAGAATCAAAAGACACCCAAGTTACCCTTACGGGGATCACCGCAAGTAAAGACCCCGATACAGGCACCAATACAATTTCTTACAAAAGTGCTCAAGTGAGTAAAGACGGAGTCGGGGAGAGCTCCACCACTGGCAAAAAGACAATCGGAACCGCAGCAAAAGGAAGAGTTACTATCACAAACCAAGATACAGATGCGGCCAAGACCTTTGTGGCGGGAACACTCATAAGCCCAATCTCGGTTCCCAATAGCACGAGCGTGCCTTCAGTAACTTTCAAAATAGACGCTGACGTTAGTTTGGATAAAGCCCCGGTAGGTGGAGAAACAAGTGCTGGTGTAAATATTACCGCAACAAAAGCAGGGAGTGATGGGAATCTACCCGCCAACAGTATTTTTAAAGTTGGTACTTCCTCAACAACTTTTGTTTTTGCAAAAAATGACGTCGCTTTTGCAGGAGGTGAGAGTAAACTAGCGACAGTTGCTTCAGCAGAAGATCGAGAAGCGTTGAAGAAGAGTATCATCGACAAACTTGAAGAGCAGGCAAAAGGCGATATTGAGAAAAAACAAAAAGGCTCGGTCGTAGTAGTGGATAGTTACGAAACCACTGTTACAAAAGAAACCTATGATCCGAAAGCGGTAGATGCTGAAACCGATACACTCAAGGCAACCGTCTCTATTGATGTGAAAGCTGCCTATGTGAACAAAGATGATCTAAACAAGATTGTAATCAACTCTCTGAAAGAAAGTGCCAAAGGCTACAATGTTAAAGAAGAAGATTTAAAAATTACTTTGACTCAGAGCAGTAAGGACGAATCTGGTAATATCAAAATGATCGCTAAAGTCCAAGCCCAACTAACTCCAGGGATCAGTAACGAAGAGCTCCAACGCCATCTAGCGGGGAAGAGCACTGAAGAAGCAAAAAAATATTTAGACAGTGTTGATCAAATCGCTGCCTACAAAGTGACAACAACCCCATTTTACTTCCGTATTTTTGGCCGAATGCCATTTTCGGCCTCAAAAATTAAGATAAGTTACCAATAAATGCAAAGTACTTGGATAAAAAGAAGTAAGGTTTTTTCAAAAAGGCGCCTTTTTTTGATTTTTCTTTTTTTATTTCTGGTAATTTTACTTGGTTGGGCGACCTTTTGGGTTAAATCTACTTTTGCTGCAGCCGGAACCAGCGGTAAGACTCAAGTCTTTGTCATCAAAGAAGGAGAGTCTACTCTTTCGATTGCCAATCGCTTAAAAGAAGCGGGCTTGATCAAAGATGTTACTGCTTTCCGAGCCTTTGTACGCTTTTCCTGTCAGGGAATGACTTTTTCAAACCCCACAACCTTCTTCAAGAGCTATCCGCAGAAAGATTGTCTAGCGGGTAATATTCAGGCTGGTTCCTACAAACTTTCACCAAATATGGATCTCCCAACGCTCTCGAAAAATTTGACCAAAGGCAGACTAGATTCCTGGACGAGGATCACTGAAGGGTTGAGAAACGAAGAAATCGCCGCAATTTTGGCTAAAAATTACAAAATTTCTGAAGCAGATTTTCTCAAGGTTGCCCAAGAAGGCTACATGTTTCCTGACACTTATTTATTTAAAGTGGACACAAATACAGCTGAAGTCGTAGCTAAAATGAAAGCAAACTTTGACTCAAAGTTCACCACCGATCTAGTTGAAAAAGCGAAAGCGCAAGGTCTGAGTAGTGAAGAAGCGGTGATTCTCGCTTCAGTTGTCCAGAGAGAAGCCGGGAAAAAGGAAGATATGCCAACGATCGCGAGCATCTTTCTCAACCGCTTAAAAATTGGTATGCCTTTGGGCTCTGACGTAACCGTGCAATACGCGCTCGGGTATGATTCTGAAGGGAAAACTTGGTGGAAGAAAGATCTGACCGCCGATGATTTAGTAGTCAGTAGTCCTTACAATACCCGCGTTCATGGAGGCTTGCCGCCAGGACCAATCAGCAATCCAGGTCTCGCGGCCCTAAAGTCAGTGGCTGAGCCGGCCACAACAGACTACCTTTATTTTCTTTACGATAAAGACGGCAATGGACACTTTGCGAAAACTTTATCTGAGCATAATTCTAATAAAGCTCTCTATTTGCAATAGCGGCTTCTGATCATCTAAAATTTAGTTAATGCCTGAAGATAATCCTCAGAATCAAACCCTCACTCCTGCAGTTGTGACAAAAAAATCGAAAAGAACTCTAATACTATTAATAATTTTAGTAATTTCAATCGTTGTTTTAGGCGGAATAATTGTTTACGTAAATATTTACAACCCAAATAAAAATTATCTAGGGACTAATCAAGGGAGAAGTAAGGTTGCTACCCCAAGCAGTACTAAAAGTCCTACTGAGGTTAAAACTCAGGGTCTATCCTTTATATATTTCAAAAACACTAGTAATTCAGTTGAACCAGGTGGTGGATATAACACAATTTATCAAAAAGAAATCTGGCTATATAGCGATGGGAAAACTCAGAAACTAGTTGGCTCGGGATTTTATTTTGATGAAGAACTAAGCAAAGACGGAAAAAAACTTTACTATATTTCCGGGGAGGTAGTTCCAAACAAAGGTTCTACTGGAACTACTATAAAGCAGCTAAATATTGAAACAAATGAAACAAAAACTCTTGCAAGTGGGGTAACAATAAATCAAGAGGCCCCCTGGCAAACAAGCTACAGCGATATCTCGCTTTCCCCTGACCAAAATACCCTTGCTTTCATTCAGGATGGAGTTTGGTTATTAAATTTAACAACTTTTAAAGCAGAAAAATTTTTAAACAGCACCTATTATTCTGAGGAAACTATGGTAAACGGACACGGATATCAAGAGATAAACTGGTCTCCGAGCGGAGAGTACTTAAGAGCCGAGTGGGGAGGCTACGAAGACTTGGGTTACGAAGTTATTAAAATTTCCGATAAATCAATCACCCCTTTATACGATGGACACCCAGCAGCTTTTGATTTGGTAACAATGAGAGATGACAACAAACTAATCTTTAGTGATACAGATGGAGATATTTTAGAAAAAGAAAGAACAAATTTAGACAGCGGGCAAAAAATTTTTACGGCTAATATAGTTGCTAACTATGGCGTGGGAAATACTCAGCAACATACCTATAAAAACTTTGCAGTTTACTCAGCAAAACTAAACACACTATTTTTTGGTAGAGATTCACTCACAGGTTACAACGACAAGAACCCAATTTGGAAAACGGATGTCGCTGCTTATGACTATGCAACTAAACAAGTTAAATCTCTAACTGAAAAACTTAACATAAACGATTACTCAATGTTTGAAGATTTGCAAATTTCCAAAAACTCAGACTACTTAGTTTTTTCAACTGATGAAGAAAGTAAAAGCCAAAAAAGTGATATCTGGATTATTGATATAAAAAATGGTACTATCAATTTTGTACTTGATGATTCTTCGAAACCAGAAACTGGTTACTGACCCGGAAGGATCTTGACAGGGTTTAATCTTTTGGTTATTATACGGATTGTCTAATTGAATATTTTTCAGACGTACACGAGTGCGGGTACGTCTTTATTTGCGTAAATTACCTGCCAGAAGTTGCCTAAATCTGAGAGATTTAGCGACAAGATTTTATTAGGATTTATTAGCAAAAGGGTAACATTTAACTGATGGCAAGTCTTGCTAGAAAAGTCTTTGGGACACAAGGGCACCCATATCCCCTTACCAACTTAATTGAGCTCCAAAATAACTCCTACAGGTGGTTACTTGAAGAAGGTCTTCGTGAAATTCTTGACGAAGTTTCGCCAATTGAAGATTTCACAGGCAAAATTTTCTCCCTTTCTTTCAAAGAACACACCATTGGTGAGGCAAAGTATTCTCCCGAAAAAGCAATTGAAAAAGGAGTTTCTTACGCCGCGCCTATCAAGGTAAAAGCCGAGCTCCTCAACAAAGAAACTGGCGAGACTCTTGAGCAGGAAGTTTTCCTTGGGGATCTCCCACTGATGACTACCTCGGGAACTTTCATTATTAATGGGGTCGAGAGAGTTATTGTTACCCAGTTGACCCGTTCCTCAGGAATTTTCTACACAAGTGAGATTGAGCCCACCACTGGCCGTAGCCTTTTTAAAGCAGAAATGCGACCAACAAGGGGAAGTTGGTTGGAGTTTGAAACTGCGAAAAACGATGTTGTCACCGTGCGAATCGACCGCAAGCGAAGAATTCCCGTTACAACTTTGCTTCGCGCGATCGGACTCTCAAACAACGACAAGATCAAAGAACAATTTAAAGACATCGATTCCAACCCAGACCACCAATACATTGAAACCACCTTACTCAAAGACACTACCGCGACGGCGGATGAGGCTTTCTTAGAAATTTACCACAAGATGCGACCGGGTGATCCAGCGATCTTGGAAAACGCGAAAGCACTTCTGGAAAATCTATTTTTCAACCCAAGACGCTACAGTTTAGGGAAAGTTGGTCGCTACAAAGTTACGAAAAGACTCGGACTCAATGTTCCCAATGACGCGGCCCACTGGATCCTCTCACCAGATGACATTGTGGGAGCGGTTAAATTACTTATTGATCTTAACAACGGTAACGGGTCGGCTGATGATATTGATCACCTAGCTAATCGTCGAATCCGTTCTGCCGGTGAGTTGATTCAAAACACTCTGCGGGTTGGGCTTCTGCAGATGGAAAGAGTCGTCAAAGAGAGAATGTCGATTTCCGCTGACCAAGCACTAGTGACTCCGATTACTTTAATTAATGCTCGTCCAATCGTTGCGCGTTTGAATGAATTTTTTGCCGGGTCTCAACTTTCACAATTTATGGACCAGATCAACTCGCTTTCTGAATTGGAACATTTGCGCCGACTCTCAGTCATGGGACCAGGTGGATTGACCCGTGAGAGAGCAAGTTTCTCGGTTCACGATATTAATAATTCTCAGTACGGGAGGATCGATCCGGTCAAGTCTCCTGAAGGACCAAACATTGGATTGATCACCCACCTAGCTTTGGTTGCAAGAGTTAATGAGTATGGCTTTTTGGAAACTCCATACCGCAAAACAATTAGGGAAAAAGACGGGCGAGTTAAAGTTACTAATGACCTGATGTGGGTAATGGCCGATGATGAAGAAAGCTACCGTATTACTCACGCCAAAGTCACCCTTGATCCTAAAGGCTATATTCTCGATAAACGTTTACCAATTCGCTACATGAGCTCTTTCACCACTGGACTGGCGACTGAAGTTGATTTAGTTGACGCCGTGCCGTGGCAGATTGTTGGTGCCAGCTCTTCATTGATCCCTTTTTTGGCTCATGATGATGCCAACCGAGCTCTGATGGGAGCTAACATGCAAGGACAAGCAGTTCCGCTGATCTCTCCCCATTCCCCGGTTGTCGGGACCGGAACTGAGATGGCAGTTGGACTAAATATTGGAAGAGTCGCCAAAAGCCCAGTTGATGGAACAGTCACGTTTGTCGACGGGAGCCAAATCATTATTTCTGGAAAAGATAAAAAAGAGCACAAACTATTTTTAACTAAATTTGTAAAATCCAACCAAAACACCTGCTACTCTCAGTACCCAATTGTCAAAGTTGGGCAAAAAGTAGACGAGGGTGAAGTAGTTGCCGATGGGCCAGTTACCGAAAACGGAGAGCTTGCTCTCGGACAAAATCTCACAATCGCTTACATGACTTGGGAAGGTTATGGTTATGAGGATGCAATAATTATTTCTGATCGTTTAGTTCGCGAAGATTTATTGACCTCGATCCACATTGAAGAGTACGAATGTAGTGTTACCGAGACCAAGCTTGGTCCAGAAGAAACAACTCGCGATATTCCAAATGTTGGTGAGGAAGCCTTGGCAAATTTGGGAGAAGACGGAATTGTTTACACTGGAGCGGAGGTAGGCCCCAATGACATTTTGGTCGGGAAAATTACTCCCAAAGGTGAGACTGAATTAACGGCCGAGGAAAGATTGCTACGCGCGATCTTTGGAGAAAAAGCTCGGGAAGTCCGAGACACCTCTTTGCGAATGCCACACGGTGAGCGAGGAACAGTTATCGCTGTGCAAACTCTTTCTAAAGAAGCAGGCGACGATCTCGACCCGGGAGTACAAAGACTGATTAAAGTAAAAGTTGCTCAAACTAGAAAAGTAACCGTTGGAGACAAGTTGGCTGGACGTCACGGTAATAAAGGAGTTATTTCCAAGGTAGTTCCACGGGAAGACATGCCTTACCTGGAAGATGGGACGCCAGTTGATATCATCATCTCGCCACTTTCAGTTATTTCTCGTATGAATCTTGGACAATTGCTGGAAACCCACTTGGGTTGGGCGGCGAGTAAACTTGGCTACAAGGCCGCGGTCCCGGCTTTTGGTGGGTTTGATGAAGACATGTTGCTTGACGAGCTAAAAAAAGCTGGCCTACCAGTTGATGGTAAAGCCGCTCTCTACAACGGAAAAACCGGGGAAAAATTTGATAAACCAATTACAGTTGGTACTAACTACATTTTGAAACTAGTGCATATGGTTGATGAGAAAGTTCACGCGCGCTCTACCGGACCTTACTCTCTGGTTACCCAGCAGCCTTTGGGTGGAAAAGCGCAAATGGGAGGACAAAGACTTGGAGAAATGGAAGTTTGGGCTCTGGAAGCTTATGGCGCCGCCCACATGCTTCAGGAGATGCTCACCATCAAATCTGATGACGTTGTTGGACGTGCGAAAGCCTTTGAAGCAATCGTCAAAGGAACCGATATTCCAGAGTCAACAGTTCCAGAGTCTTTCAAAGTCTTGGTTAAAGAGCTCAACGGATTAGGCCTGAAGGTCGAATTACTGGGGGCAAAAGTCGAAGAAACAAAAGAAGAAACCACAGAAGAGCTCAAACAAGAACAAAAAGCTGAAGCCGCCGGAGCAGAACTTGCCGAAGTAGCTGGTGAAGAAGTTGTTGCTGAAAGCGAAGAAATCGCTTCACCCGAATCCGGGGTAGAAGTCGAAGAAGTTAAAGAAGTCACAGATGAAGAGCCAAGCGAAGCTGAATTAGTAGAGGTTGAGGAAAAGGTAGAATAATGAACGAGATTCGTGATTTTAAAGCATTAAGAATAGCTCTGGCAACAAAAGAAGATGTGATGAGTTGGTCTCATGGAGAGATCACCAAGCCAGAGACAATCAATTACCGAACCTTCAAACCAGAAAAGGACGGGCTTTTTGATGAGAAAATTTTTGGTCCGACCAAAGACTGGGAATGCTACTGTGGAAAGTACAAAAGAATCCGTTACCGAGGAGTGATCTGTGACAAATGTGGAGTAGAAGTTACCCAAAGTAAAGTCCGCCGCGAACGAATGGGTCATTTGAAACTCGCCGCTCCAGTCGCCCACGTTTGGTTTTTCAAAGGTGTTCCAAGCAAACTTTCTCAAATTTTGGATATTACCCCCCGTTCTCTCGATGCGGTGATTTATTTCGCCGAATATTTGGTTATCTCAGTTGACGAAGAGAAAAGAACTGCAGCACTGGAGAAACTCGATAAAGAACTAAAAGAGCGCCAAGAGGAAATTCGAACAGATTTTGCTGAGCAGATTAAAGTTTCCGAAAAAGCTTTCAAAGAAGAAACTAAAAAGATGAACATGAAAAACAAGGAGCAGCAAGAGCTCATTGTTTCCGAGATTGAGCTAAAATCCAAAGCTAAAACGGCGGCGATTCGAGATGAAGAAGTTGCAGAGCTCACTCGTTTAGAAAATATTTTCAAAACCTTGTCAGAAAAAATTAAAGGCCTTAACAAACTCTCTCTTCTTTCCGAAGAAGACTTTTACCGTTTCATGGAATACGGAATTGAAGATTTCTCCAAAATTGGTATGGGAGCTGAGGCAATTGAGCAGGTTCTAAAAGACCTCGACCTCGCTGAGCTAGCCCAGAAATTACGTGCTGAAGTACAGACTACAACTGGGCAAAAATTGATCAAAGCAACTAAAAGACTCCGAGTAGTTGAGAGTTTAAGAACAGCCGGGATTGACCCCGCCTCAATGATAATGGAAGTTGTACCTGTGATCCCACCGGACTTGAGACCAATGGTCCAGCTTTCTGGTGGTCGTTTTGCAACCAGTGATTTGAACGATCTCTACCGAAGAGTCATCAACCGCAACAATCGTTTGCGTCGACTCACTGATTTGGGTGCTCCAGAAATAATTTTACGAAACGAAAAAAGAATGCTTCAGGAAGCAGTGGACGCACTTATAGATTCCAGTCAAAGACCTAGCTCTCGAGTTGCCCTGGCCAAACCTTTGCGCTCCCTTTCCGACATGTTAAAAGGAAAGCAGGGAAGATTTCGCCAGAATTTACTCGGAAAAAGAGTTGATTATTCAGGGCGAAGCGTGATCATCGTTGCGCCTGATATTAAATTAAATGAATGCCGAGTGCCAAAAGAAATGGCCCTTGAGCTTTTCAAACCTTATGTTCTTCGAGAATTGATTTTCAAAGGCTACGCGCCAAACGTAAAAAGCGCCAAACATGTTTTCGAACGCCGTGGGGTCGAAGTTTGGGATATTTTAGAGGAAATTACCAAAAATCACCCAGTTTTGCTGAACCGCGCGCCGACTCTGCACCGACTGGGAATTCAAGCTTTCTTCCCAATTTTGACAGAAGGTTCCGCAATTGGAATTCACCCATCAGTTTGTGCTGGATACGGAGCGGACTTTGATGGAGACCAAATGGCGATTCACGTCCCACTTTCCCAACAAGCACAAGAAGAAGCGATCGCGCTGATGATGTCGACCAACAACTTGCTCCGACCTAGCGATGGTGAGCCGATCATGACCCCAAAACACGACGTCTTTTTGGGTTGTTATTACTTGACCCAAATGGAGGAAGAGGCAGAAGCAACCAAGAGTTTTGGTGAAACTGACGCGATTCTCGCCCTCGAAGCCGAAAAGGTTGGTTTGCACGAGCCAATCAACCTTTACTATCAGGGTGAAAAAATCAAAACCACCGTTGGAAGACTCATGTTTAACCAAATCTTACCACCCGACATGCGCTATCTCAACAAAGTCATCAAAGGCGGTCAGCTCAAAGATCTGTTGGCTCGCTGTCTTGCCAAATACGGCAACGTCAGAACAGTTGAACTGATTGATGATTTAAAGAGACTCGGTTTCCAATATTCCAGCAAGTCTGGAGTTTCAATCTCGATCTTTGACGCGGTGATTGCGGAAGAGAAAAAGCAACTGATTGCTAACGCTGATATAAAAGTAGAAGAAATTGACAAAAATTTCCGTCGCGGACTCATCACTGACCTGGAAAGACTCCGACTTTCTGAAGAAATTTGGGCCTCATTGACCAACGAGATTGACGAGATAACGTGGAAGAACTTGCCTGAAGGCAATGCTCTGAAAATTCTTCTGGATTCCGGCGCTCGTGGTTCACGAGATCAGATCAAACAACTAGCGGGAATGCGTGGTTTGGTGGTTGACCCTCTGGGACGAATTATAGAGCTGCCGACGAAAACTAACTATCGTGAAGGGTTGGAAGTTTACGAATACTTTACCTCAACTAGAGGTGCTAGAAAAGGATTGGTCGATAAAGCACTGAAAACTGCTGATGCAGGACACTTGACCCGACGTTTGGTTGACGTCACTCATGACGTGCTGGTTCGCGTAGAAGATTGTGGCACCAAAGAAGGAATTACCATCGTCAACGATGAAACAGCCAAGAAATTTGAATCAAAAATTGTCGGCCGCTACAGTGTCAACGATACCAAAGACGAAAAAGGTAAGACTGCAATCAAGAAAGACACCCTTTTGACCAGCGATCTGCTCTCCGAAGTAGATTTGGAAAAAATCAAAGAGATTGTCGTTCGTTCAACTCTCACTTGTGAAACAAAGTACGGAATTTGTCAGAAATGTTACGGTTACGATTTGGCCGCGAAAAAACTAGTTGAGATTGGTGTACCAGTTGGAGTGATCGCCGCTCAGTCAATTGGTGAGCCAGGAACACAATTAACGATGAGGACCTTCCACTTGGGAGGAATCGTTGGTTTGGATATTACCCAAGGTTTGCCTCGAGTTGACGAGATTTTTGAAGCACGAACTCCAAAAACAGGGGCAGTGATCACGGAGATTCCTGGAAAAGTGGAGATAGTTGATGAGGATGATTCTCGCAAAGTTGTTGTTACTGCCGAGGATAAAACCGGAAAAGTCAGCAAAGAATACGTCATCCCTGTTGCGGCAGAACTCCATGTCAAAGATGGAGAGCTGGTTGCTGCAGGAGACGCACTCACCTCCGGACACCTTGACCTCAAGCTCCTGCTTGAGACCAAAGGTATTAAGGCAGTGCAGCAATACATCATTTCCGAACTGCAAAAAGTTTATGAATCACAAGGTGCCCCAATCAACGAAAAGCATTTTGAAACAATCGTTCGCAAGATGAGTGAAAAAGTCAAAATCGAAACTTCAGGAGACACCAGCTTACTCCCTGGAGAACTAGTGGATAAAGTCCGCTTTGCCGACGAGAATGCCAGGATTTTGGCTGCCGGTGGAGAGCCAGCTACTGCCTCAGTAGTTATCCTCGGCATCACTAGAGCGGCTCTTTACACTGAGTCGGTTTTGTCCGCGGCTTCTTTCCAAGAAACAATCTCAGTTCTCACTGAAGCAGCAACTTCAGGAAAAGTTGATTATCTTCGAGGACTCAAAGAAAACGTTATCATCGGTAGGTTGATTCCGACTGGAGAACGAGCGCGCATGAACGTGGCCGGACCAGTTGTTGACGAGGTTGTGGAAGTTAACGAAATCGAAGAGAAAAACGCAGAAGAAATCAAAAAAGAAGCCAAAGCTGTAGTTGCGAAAGAAAAGGTCGAAGAGTCAGCGAGTCAAGAAGCTCCAGAAGAAGAGCCAAAGGAAGCAGTTGAGGAGATAGCGGAACCAACAGAGGCAGAGCTAGAGAAGACCGAAAACCCCAGTTAAATTATCTCAATTTTTTGAATTTCTACTTTATCGATAGGTTTGTCGTTGGTTTTATCTGTGGGGACTTGAGAAATTTTATTTACCACGTCCATCCCCTCCACTACTTCACCAAAAATCGTGTGTTTACCATTGAGCCAGGGAGTCTGGGCGACGGTAATAAAAAACTGACTACCGTTGGTATTCGGTCCGGAATTAGCCATCGCGAGCATTCCCGGTTTGGAAAAAGTCAGACTAGAGTCAAACTCATCCTCAAATTTGTAACCTGGATCTCCAGTGCCATTGCCCAGTGGGTCGCCGCCTTGGATCATAAAATTAGGAATCACGCGGTGGAAGATCAGACCGTTGTAAAAACCGTCTTTTGATAGGGTGATAAAGTTGCTCACTGTTTTGGGAGTTTTATCACCAAAAAGAGCGACGGTGAAAGCTCCTTTGTTGGTAGTAAATTTTGCTTTTTTACCCACCAACTCGTTTGCTGGTAAAGTTGCCGGAGCTGCTGTGTAAGTTTTTTTATCCATAGATTTTTGGTCCTCCTGTTTTTGACTGTCTTGACTAGATAAAGTTTTGTTGCTGTCGCCGCTTTTGACCAGGACAAATAAGATTGCTGCAGCAATCAGAATAAATATGACAATATAGCTGAGAGTTTTCATGAAAGGTTTTCATTGAGGCAGAAGGTTTAATTATAACTCGCCAGAGTTACAAGCGCGAGATGTAATCTTCGTGATTATACCAGATTTATTCCATCCCCGGTTTTCAAAGAGTGCTTTTTGATGCTCCCCTCTGGAAGTTCCAAAGTATGTTTGGCAGCCAAGACAATCGGAGAGAGACTGTATGGTTTGAGGTGAACTAGTTTAACGATCTTGTAATCGGCATCCAAAAAAACCAGATCAAGCGGGAAGCGGACAAAAAAAGAGTGAACCGCATTGGTAGAGGTCAGTAGTAGGCCGTTAAAGCCTCTAAAGTCTTTCCAAAACATTACCCCAACACCTTTTTCCCAAAGGCCATTGGCTACTTTTACTTTTTTGATTTCATGGGCCATCATCTATATTATACTTGGTTGAGATGAATTCGCTAGATTTGAAAAAAGAACTCAAAAAACTCTCCTCGGAGAAAAAGGCCAAAGCTTCGGCCTGGTTTTTCAAAACCGGCCTAGGGCAGTATGGAGAAGGAGATCTTTTCATTGGAGTGACCGTTCCAGAGCAGAGAAAGATTGCCAAAGTCTTCAAAGACCTGCCGTTAGCGGAGGTCGAAAAGCTACTAAAATCCCCGATTCATGAAGAGCGTTTAGTTTCTCTGCTGATTTTAAACGGACAGTTTGCCAAAGGAAACAAGACGATTAAAAAAGAAATTTACAAGTTTTACTTAGCTAATACACAGTTTGTTAACAACTGGGATTTGGTTGACTCCTCTGCTAGTTATATTGTCGGGACTTACCTGCTAGATAAACCTCGAGAGATTCTCTACAAATTAGCAAAATCCCCAAGTCTTTGGGAAAGAAGAATCTCGATCATTTCCACATTGGCATTTATTGTCAAAGGAGAGTCTAGTGACACGTTAAAAATTGCGGAAGTTTTGCTAAACGATAAAGAAGACCTTATGCACAAGGCGGTGGGTTGGATGCTGAGGGAAGTTGGAAAAAGAGTCTCTAGAGAGGAATTGGTTAGTTTTTTGAACAAACATTACAAAAATATGCCGCGCACGGCTCTCCGTTATGCGATTGAACATTTTCCAGAAGCAGAAAGGCAAAAATATTTGAAAGGAAAAGCTTAGATTGGAGCGTTGGAGAGGCTAGTGCACCAGTTGATGAAAGGCATGCGGTGCTTTTCGATGGAAAGGTCCGAGAGGGCGATATTTTTCTCAAGTACAAAAGCGGAGATTTTAGTCATTGTCGCAGTTAATTCCGGCAAGGCTACATTGGCATTGTGAACGGAAATAAACTGATCAACATTTTCTAACATCTACCTTAAGTCTACACCCGAAAGCTCAATAAGCAAGGAAAGCGGCTTTTTGCGTAAATCTCCCTAAAGTATTAAACTTTGCTAAATGAAAATTACTAAATTTCTCCACTCTTGTTTAGTTGTTGAGGAAAACGATAAAAAGCTATTAATTGATCCTGGGATTTATTCTTACGAAGCTAAGGTAATCGATTATGACGCTCTCGGGAACCTAGACTACATATTGATAACCCATGAACACCCGGATCACTTTCACCCACCTCTTGTTAAAGAACTTCTAGCCAAGTTCCCAGACGCAAAAATTACCACTAATTCTTCAGTTGTCGAGCTTCTCAAGAAAGAAAACATTGAATCTATCTCTGTTGGAAATGACTTAATTGAGGTTGAGGAGGTAGAGCACGAGCATGTATTTGGAATGACCGAGATGCCAGAGAATTTTTTATTTAAAATTTTTGGGAAACTGACTCATCCAGGGGATTCGGAACACTATGAACTCGAGACTGACATTCTTGCTCTGCCGGTATTAGCTCCTTGGACCAATACTTCACTAGCAGTAGAGAGAGCAGTGAAGCTAAAACCTAAAGTGATAATTCCGATCCATGATTTTCTTTGGACCGAAGAAGCTAGAGAGTGGATGTACGGACGGTTTGAAACCTATTTTAAAGAAAATGGAATTGATTTCAAAAGCGTTAAGACTGGGGAAGAAATAGAAGTTTAGTCCAAGAAAAAGAAAAGAGGCTTGCTCAAGGCCTCTGATGAATTTGTTATTACCGAGGAGCTTCGGCCAAAACGTTTTAGATGTAGTCGCGGTTAGTTTCGTAAATAATCGCGCCAACGACTACGAAGATAATACTGAGGATAAGTGCGAACCAGATCCACAAGTATTCCCAGGCGACGGCTTCTTGTTGACCGATGTCGAGTTCACGTAGAGTACCGCGTAGGTCGTCCATCGCGACTTGATACTCTGTTGAGCTCTTGTCGAAGGTCTTCACTGTCTGGAGACGCTCGCGAATTGAAAGAATCGCAGCGTAAGCGACGGCGAAGTCGTTGTCAACGTTCTGATTGATCTTGGTCCAGTTACCCTGTGTGTAGCCGTGTTTCTCCATACCGGTCTGCACTTTCTCGAGGAACTGATCCATCTCCTGCGGCTCAGCGGCAACCTGTGCTCGGTTGAGCGGAGCGCCGATTTCGCGGCCGACGGTCAACTGTTTCTGTACACAACTGCTTGACCCGATGGCGAAAAGAACGAACAATACGACACCGCTGAAGCTTAGAGCCAGACCAACAAATCTCAAGACTACCCTCCTAGCGAGATTTTAGACTTAGGTCATTTTAGCACAAAACCGGGTAAATTGCAACCTATAGTCGTTAAATCGAAGAAAAGTTAGAAAGTTTATACTGGATTCGTTATGGAATACAAAAATCTCACTGAAAAAGAAAAAATTCCTGTCCTTGGTTTAGGGACTTGGAATATGTTCAATCCAGAAATCGTTTCTTATGCACTAGAGAAAGGGATTACTCATATTGATACTGCTGAGTTTTACCGGACCGAAAAAATTGTGGCCGAAGGTATTAAAGATTTCGACCGCGGGAAACTTTTCATCACCACCAAAGTCTCTCCCCACCACCTAGGTTCTGATCAGATACTTTCAGCAGCTGCACGCAGTTTGAAAGAACTGAAAACTGACTATATTGATCTTTACTTGATCCACTGGCCCAACCCTTTGGCAAATATGAAAAATGCCATGAAAACCTTTGATAAATTAATTGACGAGGGGTTAATTCGTTACGTTGGAGTGTCCAATTTTTCTCCCAAACAATTTGCCGAAGCCCAAAGCTATACAAAAAACAAAATTGTTTGCAATCAAGTTCACTACAATCTGCTCCATCGCAATCCGGAAAGGGAACTTCTGGATTTCTGTGTGAAAAATTCGATAATTCTGACGGCCTACACCCCACTCGCAAGTGGGCAGCTGCGAGAGGGAAATTACAAAGTTTTGGATGAAATCGCAGAGAAACACTCCAAAACATCGATTCAAGTGGCCCTGCGTTGGTTGATACAGCAACCGCAAGTGATCACCATCCCGAAAGCTTCTTCAAAAGAACACTTGGACGAGATACTCGGTTGTTTAGGTTGGAATTTGGACAAAGAAGACATCAAAAATTTGGACGCAAACTTCTGAAAGTTGAAACTTTGTGCTTTTACTATTAATATAGATAGCTGATGGAACCAGAGAACTCTACAATTACCGCTCCTAAAAAAAGTAACAAAGGCCTTCTGCTTGGCCTTTTGATTTTGGCGTTGCTGCTGGCCGCGGGGCTGGGACTTTGGTATTTCATGACCAATCAACAAAAACCAGAAGAAGCCAAAGTTACCACCACGAAAGTAGCGACTGAGTCAGCTCAAACCGCAACTTCCTCCGCCCAACCCTCGACTGACGATACGACCGCAATCACGGCTGCTTTGGTTACTAAAACCAGCATTGCTGCAGATCAAATCAGCGTTTCCGTTACCAAAGTTGATGGAAATTATGCTAGAGGAACAGTTGGTACTAAAGGGGAAGAAACGGGTGGAGGCTATTTTCTGGGCTACAAAAATGGTAATACTTGGACGATTGTTTACTCTGGACAAGCAACGCCAGACTGCACCATGGTAAATCCGATCAGCTTCCCCATCGCAATGGCGCCAGAATGTTTGGATCCCAACGGTAACCTCATCAAAAGATCCTAGTTGTTTTTTCACCCCCTAACAACCTATAATCTGCTCGCGTAATAATCTAAACTTTAATTATGGGAATAGAAGCTTTAGCAAAATTTTCCGCCCGCCGAGCCTGGTGGACCGTGCTCTTTTGGATCGTCCTGATCGGGGTCTCTGGCTTTCTCATTTCCCAATTTCTCAGCGGGGCTCTCACGACTGAGCAAGGTGTTTCCAAAAAAATCGAAGCTGATACAGCGACAAGTCTGGTTAAAGATCGCCTGAATAGTGGTGAGGATACCACTGAGCTGGTCATTGTCAAATCCGATCGTTTCAAAATTTCCGATAGTGAATTTCAAACCTTCGTAACAGACACCCAAAAAGATTTGGAGGGTTTAGGCAAAGAGGTTGTCAAAGGGACAGCTTCTTACTACCAAACCAAAAACCCCGCCCTAGTTTCCCAAGACCAGAATGCCACCATTATCATAACTACCTTAAAAGGCAGCACGTCTGAAGCCGAAAAAAATATTGATAAAGTCGACGAGGTGGTAAAAAATGCGGACGAGGATCGGGACTTCTCGGCCATCCATTCTGGACAAGCAAGTGTCAACCAAGGTTTTCAGAATGTTGCGGAAAAAGACCTCCAAAAAGGAGAATTTTTGGGTGTCCCGATTGCTTTGATTATTTTGGTTTTGGTTTTCGGAGCAGTGGCGGCGGCCTTTTTACCGATCATTCTCGCCTTTTTGGCGATTGCCTTGGCACTGGCAGTCTCAGCGATCTTTGGCCATTTCTCCTCTCTGTCGTTTTTCGTCACCAACATGATCACCATGATGGGCTTGGCAGTAGGAATCGATTACTCCCTTTTTGTAGTGGCTCGTTTCCGGGAAGAGCGCGCCCGCGGGATGGAAAAGCACGCCGCGATTGCCAATAGTGGCCGCACCGCCTCAAAAGCCGTCTTTTTCTCAGGGATCACGGTCGTAGTTGCTCTAGCGGGACTGCTTTTGGTTCCGTCCAATATTTTCCGCTCCCTCTCTCTTGGAGCGATCTTTGTCGTAGTCGCGGCAGTACTAGCAGCGCTCACTCTGCTGCCGGCAGTGCTTTCAATACTTGGGGACAAAATTAATTTTCTCTCCGTCCCTTTTTTCAGAAACACTGGACTTGTCAATACTGAAAAAGGTTTCTGGAGCAGGGTTGCCCGAGTCGTCATGGTTTACCCTTGGATCAGCTTAGAGCTTTCAGTTGGCTTTCTGCTTTTACTCACACTGCCGGTGCTTTTCATCAACATTGGCTCTTCTGGAGTAGAGTCACTTCCAGAAAATTTGCAGGCGAAAGAGGGTTTTATAGTCTTACAAACTCAATTTTCACCGGGAATCTTATCACCCACGCAGATCGTGGTTGATGGTGATGTCTCTTCTTTTAAAACCAGAGAGGAGATCAATGCGCTCGAAAATGAACTTAAAAAACAAAAATTTGTCTCTGGGACTGCAGTGCAGATCAATCAAGACAAAAAAATTGCCGTGGTGAATGTCTTTCTGGATACCACAGGGGTGGAGAGTACCAAGGCAATCAAGGATATTCGCAACTTGAAAAGTGTCAAAAGCCTCAATTCAGGCAATACTAAAGTTTACGTTGGCGGGCAAGATGCCCAACAAGCTGACTTCACCCAAATCATCCGCGACTACACACCAATTGTTTTCCTTTTTGTCCTTTCTCTGAGCTTTGTTTTCCTCACTCTCGCTTTTCGCTCCCTGGTAGTACCGATAAAAGCAATTTTGATGAATTTACTTTCAGTCGGTGCTGCTTATGGTTTGCTGGTTTTAGTTTTCCAATTTGGAGTGGGTGCAAGATTTTTTGGCTTTCAGCAAGCGCCTCAGATCGAGTCCTGGATTCCGCTTTTTCTTTTCGCGATTTTGTTTGGACTCTCTATGGACTATCACGTCTTTCTCCTCTCACGAATCAAAGAGAAGTTTAACCAAACCAAAAACAATACCGAGTCGGTCACCTTTGGTTTGGTGACCACCGCGAGGTTGATAACTGGGGCCGCGCTGATCATGGTGGTAGTTTTCTCTGGTTTTGCCGCCGGGCAGCTGGTAATGTTTGAACAAGTAGGGTTTGGACTCGCCGCCGCGATTTTGATCGACGCTACTATTATTAGAACAATATTAGTCCCCGCGAGTATGAAGCTTCTGGGAAATTGGAACTGGTACCTACCAAAATGGCTCAACTGGATCCCTAAAGTGGGAATTGAAGGCTAACCTTTTATCCGCAAGTTTGCTTGTTGAATAAACAAAAAGATAAGCTTACAATCAATACTGTAACTGCCTCAGAAAAATAAATTTCCAAACCAAGGAGGTGAATAACTAAGTGATTAAAAAATACGCAATCGCGGCTTCCAGTGCATTAGTGCTTGTTTCAATGGCAGGCATTGGAGTTTTAGCAAAAGTTGACCGGGTGCCGGGTCCGCTAGTCTCTAGTCCCTGGACGATCAACGCACCAGCGGCTCTTGATTTTGTCTGCGGCGGAGGGACCTACTCCCATACCTTAGACACAATAGCCGACAACGGTTCAGGCAATTTCAGCGGGACAGGACACTACAACGCTGACGCTAGCTATACCTGGGACATAACCGGAAACATCAGCGGCAACGCTGTGACCTTTACAATCGTCTACACGGGAACCAACGCTGGTTACACTCTCAATGGTAGTGGAACTATCGCCCCCGATGGATCAATTAGTGGAGCAGTCGACAACAACTGTGAGACTTTCTCGTCTCCTGTGGGGACTGCAACACAGACCTCCTCACAGTTTACCGGTAACCACGGACAGTACGTGAGCACTTCTTCGGCAAAACAAGAAGCGGCTCAGTCTAGAGTTGGAATGCCAGTACAAAGCAAAGGCCACACAAACTAGTAGAATTGATTAGAAAAAATAAAAACAGCTCACTCGAAAGGGTGAGTTGTTTTGTGTAAAAATTTGATCAGGCTTACACAGGGGTTTAAATTAGCTTGAAATAAGAGTAAAATATCAGGCAATTAACAAGTAATTATGAGTTTCACCAATGAAATTAAATTAAAGTTAGCGATATTAATTGGTATTCTAGGGATAGGAGTTTTAGTTCAACTAATTACTAACCTGTATTTTGATGACACCTTCAGTAACCCCGTTTATCGTTTGATTCAAATTACCACCACAACCCATGTCAGTGCAGGAACTATAAATTCATCAACGACTTCATGAAAGAAAATTTCGAAAAATATATTCAGTCGGTTTCAGAAAAGTTTTCTCACCCGGAAACTAGTGAAATGGGTTACAGATCAGACTTTGAAGAGTTATTGAATAAAGTCTTTTTCTCTATTCCTAAACTTAATGTTTTACATGACGCAAAGTCCCAAAGGGGAAACAAACCTGATTTTATTGTCTTAAAAGACAGTATTCCAATTCTTTATCTTGAAGTGAAAAACATTGGTATTTCGCTTGATAAAATAGAAAAATCTGAACAAATGACAAGATATTTTGGCTATACAAACCTTGTTCTGTCCGATTATTTAGAGTTTCGTTTTTACCGAAATGGTATTCGCTATGGAGAACCAATAAAAACTGCTGATTTTGATAGTAAAAACCGAACTGTAAGAACATATCCTGAAAATTATGAATTTATAGCAAGAACATTAATCGAGTTTACAGAATCTCAAAAAGAACCAATACGTTCGGGCGAGCATTTGGCAAAAATAATGGGTGGAAAGGCTCAGAGAATAAGAGATAATGTCAGACAGTTTTTGTCTTACGAGTCAGAAAAAAATGTAGATTTAGAAAAAATCTACGAGACAATCAAAAAACTTCTTGTTCATGATTTAACAAAGGAAAATTTTGGAGATATGTATGCTCAGACACTAGTTTATGGTCTTTTTGCTGCACGCTACTACGATAATTCACCTGGAACTTTTTCTAGGCAAGAAGCTAGAGATCTCATTCCAAATTCCAACCCTCTTTTGAGACATTTTTTCGATCACATAGTTGGACCTGATTTTGACAAAAGATTGGAATACATTGTGAATGAACTGTGTGAGGTTTTTTCACACGCAGATGTTGCCTCATTACTTGAAGATTATTTTAAGAAAAGTTCTAAAGATTCAGTCAAAAAAGGTCCAGACCCAGTCATCCATTTTTATGAAGATTTTTTGAAAGAATATGATCCAGATCTCCGTAAAAAAATGGGCGCTTACTACACCCCGCTTCCAATTGTGAATTTCATTGTGCGCTCTGTTGACCAAATACTAAAAAAAGAATTTGGGCTTTCAAACGGACTAGCGGATACTTCTAAACTGGAAAATGGACTTCATAAAGTGCAGGTTCTTGACCCTGCGACTGGGACTGGAACGTTTATAAGTTCGGTTATCAGAACAATATACGAAAGTATTTTAAAACGAGGACAAAAAGGAAGCTGGCCAGCTTACGTTCACCGTGATTTACTTCCTAGAATTTATGGTTTTGAACTCATGATGGCTCCATATACCATAGCTCATCTAAAGCTTGGAATTGCCTTTAAACAGACCGGTTTTTGGGATTTTCACCGTCGGTTGGGCATTTATCTAACAAATTCTCTTGAAGAAAGCCCTGCACAAATAGATATGTTTATGACTCCTGGTTTTGGTGAAAGTATCGCCGAAGAATCTAAAGAAGCAGCAATTATAAAAAATGAAAAGCCAATTATGGTGGTTGTCGGTAACCCTCCTTATAGTGTTAGTTCTTCTAACAAAGGAGTGTGGATTCAAAATCTAATTAAGGTCTATAAAGAAAACCTTAATGAGAAAAAACTGAATCTTGACGACGACTACATAAAATTCATCCGCTTTGCGGAGCATTTTATCGAGAAAAACGGCACCGGTATTGTAGCAGTGATCACAAACAACTCCTTCATTGACGGTATTACACACCGCCAAATGCGTAAGCACTTGCTTGAAACGTTCGACGACATATATATTCTTGATCTACATGGCAACTCAAAAAAGAAAGAAAAAGCACTTCAAGGTGGCAAAGACGAGAACGTATTCAACATCCAGCAAGGGGTCGCTATCTCTATCTTCGTACGCAAGAGTCATGAGAAGCGCGGCCTTGGCAAAGTACACCATGAGAGCCTCCAAGGTACTCGCGAGAATAAGTTTGCAACGCTCGATGCAGGTGATTTACAATCCACCAAATGGTCGAATATAGACTATACTGAGCCAAATTATTTTTTCGTACCAAGAAGTACGGTTATTGAGACAAAATATCTCTCTGGATTCTCACTACCGGAACTAATGCCGGAATACAATTCCGGTATCCAATCTAAGAGAGACAAGATTTGTTTCACCTTTACTTCGGAGGAATTAGAGAAAATTGTTGGTGATTTTGAGCAGGAGGATGCACAAATAATAAGAACAAAATATGCATTACCCGAGGATGGTCGTGATTGGACAATAAAATGGGCTCAGGACGACCTGCGAAGCGGGTATCAAATCAAACCTGTCTTATACCGACCGTTTGATATCAGAATGACTGCCTATACAGGAAAGTCCAAGGGATTTCTTGCATACCCTCGGGAAAAAACCTCCAAACATTTTGTTGGTAAAGAAAACCTAGCTTTAATAACCGTAAGGCAACAAAGCACTTTTGATTTTCAACATGTACTTGCTACAAAATGGATGATCGAAAGTGGTGCTATTTCCCTCCAAACAAAGGAGTGGGGATATATTTTCCCTTTGTATCTTTACACTGACTACGACTCACGCACGCCGAACCTGAAGGGAGAAATTGTTGCGTTGATAGAAGAGGTTGTTGGTAAGACAACCCCAGAAAATATTTTCGACTTTATCTACGCCGTTCTACATTCGCCAAGTTACCGTAAGAGGTATAAGGAGCTTCTCAAAATTGATTTTCCACGCGTGCCTTATCCTAATAATAAAGAGAGTTTTAACAAACTTGTGAAGTTTGGGACAGACCTCCGTGAACTTCATCTTTTGGAATCGCCAAAAATAACTAATTTTATAACTACTTATCCTGTAGCCGGTTCAGACGCTGTTGAGAAAGCTGAATATAAAGAGGAAAAAGTATTAATAAACTCTCAGCAATACTTCGGCAAAGTACCTGAAATTGCTTGGAATTTTTGGATTGGAGGTTACCAACCAGCCCAAAAATGGCTCAAAGACCGCAAAGGAAGAACTTTAACAAATGAAGATATAGAGCATTATCAAAAAATAATTGTTGCTTTGGCCGAAACTGATAAGGTGATGAAGCAAATTGATAAAAATGGATTTTAAGGATTCAAAAGAACATGAAGCACTAAAATTTCTGTTGGATAGTCAATTTAGGACCGATAAACTTTCTAGATTTCTCATTCAACAAAATATAATCCAGTTTTATCTTGCAGTTTTGATAGCAACAAGAAGTGGGTTACCAGATAGAGATTTAATTGATTGGGTAGAGAATATGACTCTTGGTAACTTACTTAAAATTTTTAAAGTTACGATATCAATAAACAAGAAGGAGTTAAATCTTCTTAAAGATTTGAAAGACTATAATCGGAAGAGGAATTTCTTGGTCCATAAATTATTTGCGGAATTGAAGTATAAAAAAGTGGAAGAAGAGGCAGAAGAAGCTTTAAAGACAGGATCAAAAATATTGGGTCCATTAGTAGACCTAGTAAAAATTGGTCTTAAGTCTAGAGGGTATGGTAATAGTTAAAAGATGTTTCCGATTTATACTTGATAATTTTCTTGACACCTTGAGCCTACAGGCATAATATTACTTAAATATGGTGGAACGCGAGTTTAAAAAACTTAAAACAAAACAGAAAATCTTTCTGCTAGTTGTACTTGCCGCTGCAGCATTAGTACTGATAAACTCATGGTTCAGTCTCTTTCTACTAGCAGTTTGTTGGATTTGGGTAATTAGTGAAAAAGGACAAAAACTTTTTCTCGTTTCACAAAAAAACCGTAAACGCTAATTTCCTTGACACTTTTCCTTTTCAAGCCTAAAATCCCAATTTCCCCACACCTACTACTAACTAAATACTTGCCATCTTGACGGCAAGAAGTTACAATAAACCCATGGCAAAACTAGTAAAAACTACCATCAGAATAGACGCAGAGCTAAAGAAAGCCGCTGAACGCGAAGCGTTAGAGCGAGATACAACCTTCCAAAGTGTGGTTAATACTGCTGTGGAAGAACACTTCAAAGGTATTAAAAAAGAGCAAAATGTTTCCCCTGGCTTTGAGTCTTGGGTAGATAAGTATATTGATAAAAATAAAACTGCACTAGAAGAACTAGCTAATACTTAATCTATTCCGAGATGGCAAAATTCCCAACTCTTGAAGAAATTGTGGCTATGCATTTTCGTATCACTGAGAAAACTGGTGGGTCCCAAGGTGTCCGTGACTTAGGTTTACTGGACTCAGCATTGGGTCGACCACAGGCAAGTTTCGGGGGAGAAGAACTTTATCCAACAATTTTTCTAAAAGCAGCTGCTCTGGTGCAGTCATTGTCTGCCAATCACCCTTTTGTTGATGGAAATAAGCGAACTGCCCTGGCCACTTTAGAATATTTCTTGCATTTAAATGGTTATGAGATTGAAGCAACACAAAAAGAAAAAGTTGAATTTACCCTTTGGTCAGAAAACGAAAAGCCCTCAATCGAAGAAATCGCTGACTGGATAAAGAAGCACATTTCTTGACACAAATGCCTTTCCAGCCTAAGATCCTTTCATGAATTCTGAAATAAAAAAAGCTCTTCAATTTGCCTATAAGGTTCACCAAACCGACCAGTTTCAAGTAAGAAAAGGAAAAGATATTCCGTATCTACTTCACCCGCTTTCTGTAGCTAATCGTTTGTCTAGAATCGGTGCTAGAACCGAGGTTATTATTGCAGGAATGCTGCACGACACGATAGAAGACAGTATTGAAGAAAAGAAAGTTACAAAAGAAGAGATTGAACGAGAGTTTGGAGCAAATGTTGCTGAAATGGTCAATGATGTTACCGAGCAGGATAAAAGCTTACCCTGGACAGAAAGAAAAGAAGCAGCGCTCAACCACATAAAAAATATGAAAAACGATTCACTTTTAGTGAAAACTGCTGATGTTTTGGATAACTTGACTGATCAGATTGAAGACTATAAAAAAATTGGCGAGAGAATGTTTGAGAACTATAATGCCTCAAAAGAAGCGCAACTGATCCGCTATCTAAGGTTGGTTGAAGAAGTTGAGAAAGCTTGGGGTGCTAATCCATTACTATCAGATCTAAAGAATGCGGTGACCGAAGTGAAAAGGCTTTGGGGCTAAAGGGATTAATGGATAATGATCAAGAAGTGAGAGCATATATTTTACCTCAAATAAGATGGATAATTATCTTCGGAACTATCACCCTTGGGATAATAGTCGCCCCTCTTCTTTTTAAGTTAATAACTTGATTTGTAACCCCAAAAAGCATAAAATACCCGAACAATGGAAAAATCTATCTACAAACTTAGTCCTTCCGACTTCGCTTATCTTTATGAGGACTGTAAACATTGTTATTACCAAAAAGTAAAGCTTGGAGTCGGCTATTCTGGCCAATTTCCCTCCATGTTCACTCGTATCAACTCCCTCTTGCAAAACTCAATAATGGGAATGAATTTGCAGGATATTCACCCCGAATTGCCCGTGGGTGTAATTTCAGTTCAAGAAGGCTTTTTGAAATCCCAGCCAATACCTGGTGTAGAAGATTGTTATATCGGCGGTCGTTTTGACATTCTCTCAAAACTGGAAGATGGAACCTATGCACTCATTGATTTCAAAATTATTACTCCAGACGAGGACAAGATCAAAAAATATGCAAGCCAGCTCCAAGCATATAAGTATGCTTTGGAAAACCCCGCTAATGGTAATGAACCTCTAAAAATCACTAAGATGGGAGTTGTCAGTATTTTGCCAGAGGAAATGAAACTAGTTAATGGTAAAGTGGTTTTCGTTAATACTCCTGGATGGCATCCAGTCACCGATGATAGTGAGGGTTTTTACGGTTTGATTAAAGAAATTTCCACCCTTTTGAACGGAGAGCTGCCAAGCGAGTCGGAAACTTGTAAACTTTGTCTTTACCGCAAAAATTTCCACCCCAAGACCGAGACTGTCGATGACATTTCTTTCTAATTGAGCTAAATTAGCTTATACTTAACTCACATGGGACACTCTCAAGGAAAACAAAAAAGAGAAAAGAAAAAACCTAAGAAAGATAAAAAGAAGTGACCGAAGAAGAGACTCAGGTCAGATGTCCCTACTGCAACAGCAAAGATCTATCCATCATCCCTGCAAGTGATAGCGCTTCTTTGACAGTTACCTACAAATGCCAGATGTGTGGCCGAACCTTCACTAAAACTAAGACAGAATAGCTTCCTTGACACACTATTCAAACGAACTTAGAATTCTCAAAATGGAACGTTGTCCTTGGCCCTCCAATGATGAACTGATGCTCAAGTACCATGATGAAGAATGGGGAGTGCCTTTGCATGACGATCGTAAACTCTTTGAATTTATCGTTCTCGACGCTTTTCAAGCTGGACTTTCCTGGAAGATCGTGCTGCACCGCCGAGAAAATTTCCGCAAAGCTCTAGATAATTTCCAACCAGAAAAGATCGCCCTATATAATAAGAAAGACTACGAACGACTATTAAACGATTCTGGAATCATCCGCAACCGTGCCAAAATCAACGCGACAATAACAAATGCTGAAAGATTTCTCGAAGTTCAAAAAGAGTTTGGTAGTTTTGCAAAATATCTCTGGAAATTTGTTGACGACAAACCAGTCGTGAATAATTACCAAAAGCTTGAAGAGTTTCCAACAAAATCCGATCTATCTGATCAAATTAGTCGTGATTTGGTGAAAAGAGGTTTTAAGTTCGTCGGTACTACTATCACCTACTCTTTTCTTGAAGCGGCCGGCCTTCTCAACAACCACCTGCACGAGTGTTTTCGTTTTCGAGAGCTTACTCAGCAGTAAAACTCTTTTTCTGCTATAATATCTCTAATGCCCGAAGAGCCACAAAAGAAATCCTCCAAAACTATTTATTTTGTTCTTGGTCTCATTGTTCTACTAGTTTTAGTTGCTGCCGCTGGCTATTACTTCCTCGTTTACAACAAGACAACCGCGACAACAACCTCAGTAACTAAAACCTCCACTACTTCAGCGACGGTGAAAAAAACCACCTTTACTAAAGTTTCCTCGCCTAAAAAAGTTTTCACTGGAGGCTACGCTGACCCCTCGATCCTCAAACAAACCGATGGGACCTACCTCCTCTATCTCAACAAATTTGGCAATGCCGGCAATGGTTACTTTGTTTCGAGCTCACCTGACGCGGAGACCTGGACCGCGAAAACTGCAGTTATCTTTACCGGAATTTCCGTTGGTCGCGCTTACAAAACTGACACTGGGATCCGTTTTTACTATCCAGAGCAGATGCCTCTCATTGGTAGTACTGGACCGATGCCCAAACTTCTTTCGGCAAACTCTACTGATGGTTTGAAATTTACCACTGACCCGGGAACTCGGATCACCCCCCGAGACGGGTTTTTCATTGGTGGCTCAACTGTCTTCAAACTCTCCGACGGCACTTACCGCATGTATTTTGAAGAGCCAGACGGTGCTGATCCAACTAAAAGAAAAGGGGGGATTTGGGGAGCTTCTTCAACTGACGGGCTGACCTGGACCAGAGATGCAAAAATCACGATTGAAGACACGGAAGACTCCGCTGATTCAGCCTCCAAATGGCCTCAAGCCCTCCATCCTTACGTGATCACCAAGCCCGACGGGACTTACATCATGTTTTACAATACCCACTCGGAAATCTACGCGGCGGAATCAAAGGACGGGACGACCTGGACTAAACTTGGCAAACTAGATATTCACGGGGCGGACTCTGACGGAGTTTATTTACCAGACGGAACTTTTCGACTCTATTACGGGGATTTCAGTGAGCAAGAAAGTGGTCAAGTCTATTTCATCGATCTAAAAATTTCCTAAACTAACCGTATTGAGCTTGCACCAAAACCTATAGTTTGGTATACTAGACCTCTAGATTTATTCCTACTTTGAGGAGAAAAAATAGATTTTTCTTGCCAGGTAGTTATTAATTTGGCCAAAAAACATGTCAGAACTTAGAAACGTCGCTATCATCGCTCATGTTGATCACGGTAAGACTACTCTAGTAGATGCCCTACTGCGACAGAGCAACACCAAAATTCACAAAGACCTCGTCGGGTCTGATCTCATCATGGACTCAAATGACCTGGAGAGGGAGCGCGGCATCACAATTTTTTCTAAAAACGCCTCGGTGATCTGGAAAGACACCAAAATAAACATCATCGATACACCGGGACACGCTGATTTCGGAGGAGAGGTCGAGCGAGTCTTGAAAATGGCGGACGGCTGTTTGCTTTTAGTTGACGCCAAAGAAGGGCCAATGCCTCAAACACGATTTGTCCTCAAAAGAGCTTTGGAAATGGGACACAAAGTCAACGTGGTGATCAACAAAATCGACCGCCCTGATGCTCGAATCGACTATGTCATCAACAAAACCTTTGATCTTTTTGTGGAGCTAGGGGCAGACGAGGAAGCCGCTTACTTCCCGATTGTCTACACTAGCGCGAAAAATGGTTTAGCTGGAAAAGAGTCGGAAATAGAGAAAATGACGGACATTTCCCCAGTTTTTGAGGCAATTTTGGAACAGATCCCCTCTCCCGCCGGAGACCCAGATAAACCTTTGCAAATGCTGGTTACCACGATAGTCGGAGACAATTTCAAAGGGCGGATCGCGACTTGTCGGATTTACAACGGATCTTTAAAAGCAGGACAAGAAGTCACTCATATCAACCGAGTTGGAGAAATGAAGAAAGTGCGCTTAACCTCACTAATCGGGTTTTCCGGACTAGATAAAGTTGAAATAGCCGAAGCGTCTGCTGGTGATATCGTTGCGGTCGCGGGAATCGCCGACATCAATATCGGTGAAACAATCGCCGATGCCAATGAAGCCGTTGCTCTCCCTCTTTTGGATATCGAAGAGCCAACCATAAATATGACTTTTTCCGTCAACTCTTCCCCTTTTGCTGGAAAAGAGGGAGAATTCAAAACTTCACGCCAGATCCGCGAAAGACTCTATAAAGAACTCGAAACAGACATGGCACTGAAAGTCAGTGATGGTCCCAGTGGAGACTGGATCGTCTCTGGGAGAGGTGAGCTTCACCTGGCAATATTGATCGAACGTCTGCGTCGCGAAGGTTACGAATTCCAAGTCGCCCGTCCTCAAGTTATTACCAAAGAAATTGACGGTAAGAAATTGTCACCCTACGAAAAAGTTTTCATTGAGGTGCCGGAGATCTACCAGGGAGTGGTAATTCAAAAAATGGGCGAGCGCGGTGCACTGCTACAGGATATGACCAATGAAAACGAGGTAGTTTTGGTAGAATTTATCATCCCGACGAAAAAACTTTTTGGGTACCGCAGTGAATTTATCACTGATACCAAGGGGACGGGGATAATCAACACCATGTTTCATGAATTCCAAAGCGATTCCAGCGGAGATTTTGTCAGATCCCGTGGCTCTCTAGTAGCTTTTGAAGATGGTGCGACCACCCTTTACGGACTAACCAACGCGCAAGACCGCGGGACTCTTTTCATCGGTCCAGCGACTAAAGTGTACAAAGGCCAAGTCATTGGTCAGAACTCGCGCGGAGATGACATCAAGGTCAATGTTTGTAAAGAAAAACAGCAAACCAACATGAGAAGCAAGGGTGAAGGAGTCGCCGAGCACTTTAATGCCCCTCAGCCCATGGGTCTGGAAGATAGTTTGGAATATATTGATGACTCTGAGCTGGTCGAAGTCACTCCCAAAAACATCCGCATCCGCAAAATCGATCTCAACGCCAAATATTAATTCTTGACAGAGTGAAGCAACAGAGGTAAGGTTTTCGCAATGGACGAACAAGAAAAGCAACACGAAGAGTTGTTGGAAAAATTGTCGAGTGAATACCACGAAATTATTGATCACTCTGACCAGGCGGTTTACATTTATCTCGACGATCGCCACAAACTTTGCAACGAAAATTTTGCCAAAATGCTTGGCTACTCTTCTCCCGAAGAGTGGGCTAAGCTAGAGCCTTTCACTGACTCTCTGGTAGCAGACGAGAGTAAAAAAACCCTAGTTTCTACCTACCAGAACGCAATGCAAAACCTAGTCGGGGCAGAAGTAGAGATCACCTGGAAAAAGAAAGACTCAGGAAGTGTAAAAACCAGAGTTATTTTGGTCCCCATCGCCTTTGGTGGAGAGCTCCTCGCTCTGCACTTTATCTCTCTTGCCGACTAAAGTAGACAAACCATAATTTTTCAGCGGCCTAGCGGTTGACACTTAGCCTCGCTGCATTTATAATCTCTCCCGATGCCAACTATTTCTCAGCTCGTTCGTAAAGGACGAGCGAAATCAATTAAAAAAGTTAAAGCAACAGCGCTTCGTTCGAGTTTCAACTCCAAAGATCGCCGACCTGTCGCAACCTTCAATCCGCAAAAACGGGGAGTTTGTGTCATCGTCAAAACTATGACTCCCAAAAAACCAAACTCCGCCCTTCGCAAAGTGGCTCGTGTTAGGTTGTCCAACCGCAAGGAAGTCACCGCCTACATTCCCGGGATTGGTCACGAACTCCAGGAACACTCAATTGTTTTGGTTCGCGGTGGTAGGGTTAAAGACTTACCAGGAGTGAAATACCACGTTGTTCGCGGCCACTATGATGCAACCGGAGTACAAAACCGCAAACAGGGCCGAAGTTTATACGGAGCCAAGAGGTCTAAGGAATAATCAAGATGCCAAGAAGTGGAAAAGTACAAAAACGAAAAATCGAAGGCGACCCGGTTTACGGAAGTAGACTAATTTCTCGTTTCACCAATCGTCTGATGGACTCAGGTAAAAAAAGCGTTGCTCAGAGAGTGATGAACGGCTCTTTCGAGGTCATCAAAGAAAAGAAACAAGACCCCCTGGAAACTTTTGAAAACGCAATCAGAAATGTTGCACCCAAAATGGAAGTTCGCTCCCGCAGAGTCGGTGGAGCCAATTACCAAGTCCCCGTCGAAGTCCGCGGTGATCGCAAAGAAGCTCTCGCAATTCGCTGGATCATTACCGCCGCTTCCTCTCGACCCAGTTCTGAATACAAAACAATGGCAAATAAATTGGCTGCTGAATTTATGGACGCAGCCGCGGGCACTGGCGCCGCGATCAAAAAGCGCGACGACACCCACCGAATGGCAGAGGCAAATAAGGCATTCGCCCACTTTAGGTGGTAGGTTTAGGCAGTAATTAAAGAGACTGCCAAAACACCGGAAAGGTGTTTTTTGATGGAAAATAACGATTCACAGAACTGGGGAATGAACCCGACAAAAGAGAAACATGAAAAAAAGATGGGTCTTTTTGAGGGTTACGGAGCTTTAATCGGACTAGGCATTGTTGTTTTGCTTTTAATAATTGGCTTTATCTTAAGTAAATTAATTTAGAATGGCTAAAGAAGTAACCTTAGACAAAATTCGAAACATTGGAATCATTGCCCATATTGACGCGGGGAAAACCACCGTGACTGAGCGTATCTTATTCTATACTGGTCGGACCTACAAGATCGGTGAAGTCCACGAAGGAGCAGCCACCATGGATTGGATGGCGCAAGAGCGAGAACGCGGAATCACCATCACCTCTGCCGCCACTACTGCATTTTGGACCACCAACGTCGGTCCCAACAAAGATGAGAAACACCGTATCAATATAATTGACACCCCTGGTCACGTTGACTTCACTGCTGAAGTTGAGCGTTCACTTCGTGTACTAGATGGTGGAGTGGTGGTTTTTGACGGCAAGATGGGTGTGGAACCCCAATCTGAAACTGTTTGGCGCCAAGCCGACAAATATCACGTTCCGAGAATTTGTTTCATCAATAAACTCGACGCTATCGGTGGGGACTTTTACATGTCTTTCAATTCAATCAAAGAAAGACTCGGAGTCAACGCTCACCCGATCCAGCTTCCCATAGGAAGTGAAAACGGTTTCAAGGGAATGGTGGATCTGATTAGACAAGTTGCAATTGTTTACTCGGACGATATGAAAGAAGACCCCAAAGAGGAAAGCGTTCCAGAGGACATGAAAGAAGAGGTGGCCAAATACCGCTCTTCACTGGTTGAAGCGATTGCCGAGCAAAATGACGATTTGCTGGAAAAATATTTGGCTGGGGAAGAGCTTTCCGAGGAAGAGCTAGTCAAAGGTTTACGTGCCGCTACGATTAGTTACAAATTAATCCCGGTAATGGCCGGCTCCGCCTTGAAAAATAAAGGAGTTCAGCCACTGCTGAACGCAGTTGTTGATTATCTCCCCTCACCTCTGGATGTTCCATCCGTAGTGGGGCTAAACCCCAAGTCAGATGCAGAAGAGACTCGCAACACTTCCGACGACGAACCCTTTGCGGCAATGGCTTTCAAAGTTATGACCGATCCTTTTGTTGGTCGATTAACCTATTTCCGAGTTTACTCTGGAAAGATCACCGCTGGTTCCTATCTCTACAATTCTAATAAAAATTCTAAGGAAAGATTGGGCCGAATTTTGCTAATGCACGCTAACCAGAGAGAAGAAATTAACGAAATCGGTGCCGGTGAGATCGGTGCGGCTGTCGGTTTGAAAGATACTTTCACTGGAGACACTCTTTCAGATGAGAGTAAGCCAATTGTTTTGGAAAAAATCACTTTTCCCGAGCCAGTGATTTCTCTAGCGATCGAACCAAAAACCAAAGCTGATCAGGAGAAAATGGGAATTGCTCTCGCTAAACTTTCTGAAGAAGACCCGACTTTTACAGTGAAAACCAATCAAGAAACTGGTCAGGCAATAATCTCTGGGATGGGCGAGCTGCATTTGGATATAATTGTTGACCGTATGAAGAGAGAGTTTAACGTCGAAGCCAATGTCGGACGACCGCAAGTAGCCTATCGTGAAACGATCAAAAAAATTGCCCAGGGCGAAGGAAAATACATCAGGCAGTCCGGAGGTCGGGGTCAATACGGTCATTGTTTTGTCCGGGTTGAGCCAAAGGGCCGGGGTGAAGGTTACGAATTTGTTTCGGAAATTGTCGGTGGCTCAATCCCGAGAGAATTTATTTCGCCAATTGAAAAAGGTATCAAAGAAGCAATGGAAAACGGAATTTTGGCCGGCTATCCAATGGTTGATATGAAAGTGGCGGTTTATGATGGAAGTTACCACGACGTTGACTCTAGTGAATTTTCCTTCAAAATTGCCGGGTCCATGGCTCTTAAAGCCGCCTCGAAAAGTGCTGAACCAGTGCTTTTGGAACCAATTATGAAAGTCGAAGTCACTACTCCTGAAGAGTTTTTGGGTGATGTGATTGGAGATTTGTCCAGTAAAAGAGCCCAGATTGAAGGTTCTGAACAAAAAGGCAACGCCAGAGTAGTAAAAGCCCAGGTCCCACTTGCGGAAATGTTTGGTTACGTGACTACTTTGCGCTCCATGACCCAGGGTCGGGCAAGTTCAAACATGGAGCCCTCACACTATCAGGAAGCACCGACCAACGTTGCTAACCAAATAATTGCCAAGGTTGGAAAAGCAGAAAGTAACTAGTGGTAGTACTCTGTTGACTACATCTGGTAAAATGATTGCTGTTGTGTTAGTATAGCTTCGGTCTGAAGCTAAAAAGTTAACTAATTTATTATTATTTTTAGGAGGTCTAGAAATGGCAGAAGCCAAGAAATTTGAAAGAAATAAGCCTCACGTCAATGTGGGGACAATTGGTCACGTCGACCATGGTAAGACAACTCTTACCGCCGCAATTAGTAAAACACTCGCTGACAAAGGGATGGCGGAGTACCGCGCCTTTGACACAATCGACAACGCGCCAGAAGAAAGACAGCGTGGTATTACTATTGCCTTGGCTCACGTTGAATACGAAACCGACAAGCGCCACTACGCTCACATCGATGCCCCAGGACACGCCGATTACGTTAAGAACATGATCACCGGAGCAGCCCAAATGGATGGAGCAATTTTAGTTGTTAGTGCTGCTGATGGCCCAATGCCTCAGACACGAGAACACATACTGCTGGCCCGCCAAGTTGGTGTACCCGCAATTGTTGTTTTCATGAATAAAGTTGACACAGTAGATGACAAAGATCTTCTGGATTTGGTCGAAGAAGAAATCCGCGAACTTTTGACTAAGTATGAATACCCAGGAAAAGACGTTCCCGTCATTCGCGGCTCCGCTTTGAAAGCACTTGAGGGTGACGCAGAAGCCAAGAAAAGCATTGAAGAGCTCATGAATGCAGTTGATGACTATGTTCCTACTCCAACCCGAGACCTCGACAAGCCATTTTTGATGCCAGTTGAGGATGTTTTCTCAATTAAAGGTCGAGGAACAGTGGTCACCGGTAGAGTTGAGCGAGGTAAAGTCAAAGTCAATGAAACCGTCGAAATTATTGGTATCAGACCAAAAAGTACCTCAACGGTTGTGACTGGAGTCGAAATGTTCCGTAAACTCTTGGACGAAGGTCAAGCAGGTGACAATGTTGGTCTACTCTTGAGAGGTATTGAAAAAGACGATGTTGAGCGTGGCCAAGTAGTCGCTGCTCCCGGCAGTGTCAAAGCTCACACTGAATTTGAAGCAGAAGTTTATGTTTTGACCAAAGAAGAAGGTGGACGTCACACTCCATTTTTCTCTGGGTATAGACCACAATTTTACCTGAGAACAACTGATGTAACAGGAGAAACTACACTTGCGGAAGGGACAGAAATGGTAATGCCAGGGGACAACACCAAAATGAAAGTAAAATTAATTGGTCCGATCGCTTTGGAAGAAGGACTCCGATTCGCGATCCGAGAAGGTGGGCACACAGTAGGAGCTGGTGTCGTAACCAAGATTATTGCTTAAGGAAAGACTACAGTATCTAAATCAGGTTATGTCAAAAGGTCGTATTCGTGTACGTTTAAAGTCATATGATAGCCGAGTCATCGATGACTCTGCAGAAGAGATTTTGGATACCGCTATTCGCACAGGTGCAAAAGTAGCAGGTCCTGTTCCTCTACCCACAGACCGCGAAAGTTTTACGGTAACCACTTCTCCCCACGTAGATAAAGATGCTCGTGAGCAATTCGAAATTCGAACTCATAAAAGGCTCATCGATATTATCGAGCCAACTCCAAAGACTTTGGATGCTTTAATGCATCTGGAGCTGCCCGCCGGAGTGGATATTGAAATAAAGATGTAGGTTGAGCGAATTTAAAACCATAAAATAAAAAGCCTTTAAAGGGCTTTTTTCTTATGATAAAAGCAATGATTGGCAAAAAACTGAATATGTCACAACTCTACGACTCACACGGTCGGGCGACTGCTGTGACAGCAGTTTCGGTTGAAACCCACACGATCGTCGCGGTCAAAGAAAAAGAAACCGATGGTTACAAAGCAGTACAGGTTGGAGTTGGACAAGCGAAGAAAACCACCAAAGCCTTAGAAGGGCACTTTAAAAAAGCCAACTTGAAAACTAACCCAAGACATATCCGGGAAGTAGATTTTGAGGGTGAAGTAAAAAGTGGAACTGAGATAAAAATGGAAGAAGTTTTTCATAAAGGTGGCATGGTCGATGTGATCGGTACTTCCAAAGGAAAAGGGTTTGCTGGAGCAGTCAAAAGACACGGTTTCCATGGTGGCCCAAAGACTCACGGACAATCCGATCGTCACCGAGCTCCTGGGTCAATTGGTTCGGGTACCACTCCGGGAAGAGTCATGAAAGGTCAAAAAATGCCCGGGCATATGGGAGTAGATAGGGTGACAGTAATTGGTTTGGAAATAATGGAAGTTGATAAAGAAGAAGGCAGACTCCTCGTTAAAGGTTCTCTCCCAGGAGCCAGTGGAAGTATTGTTCTTTTAGTCAAATCAAGAAAGAAACGAGAAGCTTACCATGAGCCAGAAATACCCGCTCAACCAGTGGTGGTAGATTCTGGCGAACCGGAAACTGAAGAAGCAAAGTTAGACGAAAAAGTTGAGGAAGCCAAGACAGACGTTAAAGAAGCACCAAAGGCTGAAGAGAAAGCCGAAGGGTAACAACAAATGGAAAAAGAAAAGAAAGTAGTCAAAACTAAAGAGCCAAAAAAGAAAACAAAAGGTGCTTTCAGTGTCGATGTTTATGATTTGACTGGAAAAGTCGTCGGAGACCTAGAGCTCCCCAAAGAAATTTTTGGAATTGT
>DATIHF010000071.1:0-59520 GCA_035480955.1 Saccharimonadales bacterium (SeqCode)
GGCTGCAATCAGCAGCTGATCAGGGTCGGTGCCGACACCGTCGATGATCTCCTGGACCTTGCGGTCGATCTGCTGATCCATGAACTCGCCGTTGAGCTTGCCGGGGAAGTGCTGAAGGGTCTCCGCGACGGTCGCGTGGGATTTCGCCTTCATTTCCTCGGATAGATTGGCGTTGTACCTCCCCATGTCGATCAGACAGAGGTTGACGAACTCGTATTCCTGTGTTCGCTTGTTGAATACGCGGTAACCGTAGGGGACCTGGACCCCATTCACGTTCGGGCCGAAGTAGTAAGGGAGCTCGTGGCACCAACTACACATGTTGGGGCGCTTTTCGGTCAGACTTTGCTGGGTCGTCACGTCTTCCTCCGTTGGTCGTGCGCTAGGCACGCCTATTGCGTCTCGTAGACGGCTTCTTGCACCTGCTTCGTTCGGGCGGTGAATAGCCATTGCTGGCTCCTCTTCAGCTGAAGTAGTTGCCCCTCCTTTCGCAACCAAATCATCCCAACCAATTTGCACGATCCGCTTGATCTCGTTATCGGTAAAAGAGCTATTTCGCACTTCCCAACCCTCCACATAGGCATCTCTGTCTGCGGGAAGGTAAAGGATGCGGCGATAGTCACTCTTCAAAACGAGGTTCTTGATTCCCTTTGGCCATGACTGGCCGTTAATTTCTGGGAAGCTGGGCTTATGACCGACGGTCCGCTGAATGTTGCGGAAATTTCTCCTCAACAGTTGAACTATCAGATCTATGTCTTCCAGAATGTAGCCAAGCTGCCTGATCAGATCTTTATTTGGCGCCGTGTGCTTGATCTCTACTATTCCTACGATTGTCGCCGTAGAACCCTCGTCAATGATCAGATCATCAGGGTTGGAAAAACTACGGGGAGGAACTAGCGGGATCTCAAATGAAGTTGTTCTAAGGAAAGCGAGCATGTAGTCTCTTGCTGCGCCAGCTTGTCCTTGTGTCTTTATGTAGCTTGGATCCAGCTTGGTCAGCTCTTCGTGCAGCTTGCCTCGTTTTCTCGCGATTGTTAGTTCATCTCTTTCTGCATATGAAATTCCTTGGGTGCCGAGTTTCTTCAGGATGGAGACTTGCACACCTCGTTCTTCCTTACCCAAATGCGGGCGGAAGCGAGTGATATCCTCAATCACCTTGGAAACCCATTGATCAACGTCCCGAATAGTCATCGGAGCGCTCCTTCCTCTTACGTGGCTAATTATACCTGAAAATCTGGAAAAGTCAACCTATAGTTGATAAATGTGGTGGCAAGGTTTAAATCTAGGTTTTGATTGATAATTCAAGCAGTTATAATCTTTTTTATTACGAAACGCTTCAGCGGTTCATACCCTTTTTGGCAACAAAAAACTCCATTTACTGGAGCCTAAGGGAAGTATAGGGGACAGTTAGCTTTAAGGCTAATCCGATCTGTCCCTATGGCTGCTTTTCACCTGTTTCGGTAAACAGGGTGAGGCTCAGTTAATGCTTCACAAAAACCTCCTCTGCTCGAACTGAGCTACTAGGCCAGGGCGAGCTCGGGAACCACCTCGGCGTCGTCGATCTTCAGGAAGCTGAGAAGACGCTCAATATTGGCGTCGGCTCTCTTCTGCTGTTGTGCGCGCCGGGTGCTCCTGTTCGTCTTTCCGTGCATGGACTTCTGTGCTTTCTCGCGAATCGTTCGCTCGATTGAGAGAGCACGTTGCATGTCTTCCACTGCCGTGGCAGCAGCTGACCAGTGAAGTCGGCTCGCGTGATCGAGGACGTCCTCGTAGTGAGGCTGGCTCAGAGAACCAATCTCGCGCTCGACCACCTTTGAGAGCACCTTTTCCACATACTTCTTATCCTCGTTGTGGAAACGGCAGATCAGTGACTCATCGTTTAGAGAGATGAGTCCCAACCCACCGTGCTTGCCTGGCTCGTCTGCCTGGCAAAAAAGTGGCTTACTCATTTTGTTCTCCTTTCAAAGAGAACAGCTCCACGGAAGTACAGGGGAGCATCTGTTTGGCTTGAAGCCAAAAATCCGCTCCTGAAGGTAACCCTCAAGAGCAGATTTCTAGCCTCAATCTGATCTAGTTCAAATTTGGCCCTTAAGACTCGGGAAGAATTTTTCACCTCCTTTGTATAGATTCCCCGTAATTTCTTACGGACCAAGTTTGAGAAGATCAGTTCTAGGTTTGGGACGAGCGGGAGGATTTATTGCATTTCTGCTAGTCCTCCCGCCCGATTGTCCCTATTCAGTTGTCACTCAAGCCGCTGGTTCAGCTCTTGCGAGCGGACGCCAGGGCCTTGCAGGTCTTGTCGAACGCGTCACCGAGGCTGTACGCGCGGTCTGTGCGGCCGCCGGGCAGGACGATGAGCTTCGAGTTGACGTTGAATTGCTTGTACGACTGACTGTTGCGGGACATGCAATACTCCTGATAAGTGCGCTAGCCGCCTCAAATTGGCTGACTAGAAGCTCACGCTTTATGCCTGAACTTAAATAAAAGTATAGCATATTTTAGCCCTTTTGTCAAGTACTATGGGTCCTATATATTGTTGTGTTTGGGGATTATTTTCTCACTAAACTAAATGGGCAAATAGAATTGAATGGGCAGTAATAGCACGCTGGTGTCCGACCAAAATACTTGGGGTTAGCTGGAAAACTATCGGTCATTAGGTTTTCTTGAACCTTTCCCGCAACTTCGATTACCTCTTCTTCGGTTTTCTTAATTAATTCCTTGTCGGGAGAATAGCCGCCGACCAGACCGCTTTCCAAATCGTAAATTCCGACAAAGTCTGGGACGACTCTGTAATTTTTAAAATAAGCTAGCGTGTAGACTTTCAACTGAATACTGTCTTTGGCGTTTTTCGCGAGCTCTTCCTCGGTACGGTTTTCCGTGGACTTGTAATCAATGATGCGCACTTTATCTTTTTCAATATCGACTCGGTCGTAGCGACCATTAACTACTACTTGGACTTCTTTGGTGTCTAGTGAAAAACGAAAAGGTTTCTCGATAAAAGACGGCAACTCCTTTGAAGAGTTTTCTCTCTGCCAGAAAGCTTTGAGAACTGACTTGGCTTGGACGAGTCTTTGTTCTTCGTGGGCGGCAGTGAGAAAACCTTCGTTGACCCAAGTGTTTTCCAAAACTTCGTAAAGTTGGTCAAGTTTTGGGGTGATCCCAGCTAGTTTTATTTTCCAAAATTCGGCAACAGAGGCGTGGAGGGCAAAACCGTAAACTACCGCGTGATGGCGGAGAATGGGCAAGCGCAGGACATGAGCATAGCGGTATTTGTAAGCACAGGTTTCGTAATCATCAATGCTCCCCTGAGAAAGAGTGATGATTCTCCTTTTCGCAACGCTGCTCAGGAGGACTTTTTCCTGAGTTATTATTTCAAACTGTTTGATTTTTTCTAGAGAACTCTTAGCTTGGACTTTACCCTCGGAAGAGGGTTTATCTAGTGCTTCCAGCACAAAAGGAGAGATCTTCTTGAGTCTTTTTCCTCCGGCATCACGCGACCAGGTGTAATAAAGCCTTTCTTTGGCACGAGTGGAGCCAACGTAAAAGAGCCGTCTTTCTTCTTGAATATGAAAGTCCCCTTCCGGCAGAGTTTCTTTGATCAGCTCTTCTGGCAAGGATAGGATTTCACTTCTTTCTCGAGAGGGGAAACGATCGGCCACTAGCCCCACCATAAAGACAGTAGAGAATTCCAACCCTTTGGCAGCGTGAACCGTCAACAGACTCACGGCATCGAGATCAGGGTCAAAATCAGCCGCCGCTGGGTCATCTCCCACCTGTTGCATGGTTTCTAAATAATCAACAAAAGCGGCAACTGACTCGTTTTGTGAAATCTGGATAAATTCAGTAATTTTGTCAAAAAACTTGGCGATGTTTTGAATTTTTAGTACTGACTCAACGCTTCCTTCTTTTTCCAGCTTTTTCAAGTAGAGAGTCTTTTCCAGGAATCGGTAGAGGACTTTGCCAATATTTTCTTTACGGGAAAGCTCCAAGGCTTCACTCTGATCACTAATTAACTTTTCAACTATTGCGGCTGCTTTATCTGAAACTTCAATTTCCTCAAGTTTTTTTAAATTTGCAAAAGTATAGGCGAGACTCCTGTTTCTTTTCTTCGAAAAGTCAGAGAGAGTGATCGTATCTGCTACCGGAAGTTGGTAAATTTCTGAGACGGCTAAATCATACAAGCTGAGCGAGTCTTCTAAACTCACTAGGGTCTTGAGGAAAGAAATTAATAAGCGAATTTCTTTTTGTCCGTAGAGCCCAGAAATTCCGCTAAATTTAAAGGGGATTTTTCTTAAATTTAGGCCCCTGATGAAAGGATCAGCCTGGGAATTAGCTCTTACTAAGATTGCAATTTCTTTGTAATTTTTTTTATTTTTGATTATTTTTTCGATTTTTTCAGCGACAAAGTCAGATTCCTCTGATAGAGCTTCAAAAGCAAAGTCTTGTGGTCTCTCTCCCTTTTTTTTAATAACACTTATTAATTTTTTATTAATTTTATTTTTTACTTCGAGGCGGTCTGGGTCATTGAATTTAATGAGACGATAACTGCTGTCGAGAAGCTCTTGAGTGGAGCGGTAGTTTACAGTAAGAACAATCTGCTCTGCTTTAGGGAAATCTTTTTTAAACTGCAAAATATTTGAAATTGACGCGCCGCGGAATTTGTAAATGCTTTGATCATCATCCCCAACAACAGTCAGATTTTTGTGAGAGGAAGCGAGAAGTTTAACTAATTCGTTTTGTGAGTAGTTAGTATCCTGGTATTCGTCAACTAAAATATATTTAAACTTTTTTTGATAGTTTTTCAGAATTTCTGGGTTTTTTCTAAATAATTGCAGGGTCTTAAAAACCTGATCTCCGTAATCGATTTTTCCCGCCGCCTCTTTTAGTTCCTCGTAATGAGTATAAAAATCAGCGAGTTCTTTTATTTTTTCAAGCTCTCTTGTTTTTTCACTTTTTTCTTCTTTATTTTTTATTTTTGCAAGATTATTTTTGGATTTTTGGAGATATTTTTGTAGCTCCTCAGGGGAGTTATCTTCATCTTTAGCGCGGGAAATAAAAGAAAGTATGGCTTCGATAAACTTGGTTGGGTTGGAGAGAGGTCGGTAGTACCTCAATTTAAAGGAGAAGAGGTTTTGCAGTACGAAAAGAATTTGCTGAGGCTTGCTCAAGACTTTGAAGTCCGAGGGCATCCCCATCTCCAAAGCTTTCTCACGCAAGACTCGGTCACCAAAAGCATGAAAGGTAGAGATCCAAGTATCAACGTAACCATAGGGAACTAAAACATCAACCCTTTCTTCCATCTCAGCGGCCGCTTTTTCAGTGAAAGTCAAAGCCAGAATTTCCGAAGGCTTGGCTAGTTTTTTTTTAATTAAATAGGCGATTCGGCGCGTGATAACAGTGGTTTTGCCAGTCCCAGATCCGGCAATGATCAGCAAAGGGCCTTCTGTAGTCGTAACGGCTTTTTTCTGCTCAGTGTTTAGGGAGTAGAGAATCTCAGTCATCTTCTCTTTCTGGCAGAGTTTTTTCCTCTTTTGAAGAGGGTAAGTCGGAAACGGAGGTTATTTTATTGGACAAACTTGAGTAACGATTGTTGACCAAGTCTGAAGTATTTTTGGTATCGGCAATATGTTTGGTTAAAACCCGCAGGGCCTCGCCAAATTTCTCTGACTCAGTCTGGATACTACGCAGAGAAGTGATGATCACCTCAGCTCTTTCTTCAATTTTCTTTCCCTCAAAAGAGATCAGAATTGTTCGCAGGTAAGCGTAAAAAGTCGAAGGGGAAACTGGTAAGACTCTTCTCTTGTGGGAGTAATCCGAGAGCTCACTACTCTCCGCCATAATCTCGTAGAAAACTGCCTCACTGGGAACATACATCAGGGCGTAGTCAATCGTTCCCTCTTCTGGCAAGATGTATTTATTGGCGATATCGTCAATGTGTTTTTTGACATCTCGGCTAAATTCTTTTTGATGAAGGTTTTTCTCGGCCTCAGTTTCAGAGGAGTTCATTTTGCGGAAATTCTCTAGAGGAAATTTCGAGTCAATCGGGATGATGCCGGCTTCGGTTTTGATTGCGGCATCGACGATTTCCCCACTTTTGAAACGATATTGCAGATTAAAACTTCCTTTAGGCAAGAACTGGCCAAGAAGCTGCTTGAGAACCTGCTCGCCAATATTCCCCCGCAGCTTCGGAGAGCGCAGGAAATCTTGGAGCTCTTTCATCGAACGGCCAATCTCGGACATTTCCCCAATTTCTTTCTGAACTCCAGAGATAACGGTTGCAGCTTTATCCAAGCGTTCATTCAGAGCGTTACTTGCTTCACTGAGTTGTTTTTGTGTCGTCTCGGTGTTTCGATCCAGCGACGCTTGCATTCCTTTCAGCCATTCGGTCAAAACTTTCAGACTCTCTTCTTCACGATTATTTTTAGCAGATTTCTCGATTGCTTTATAAATAATGAAAAAACCAACAATGAGGATTATTCCGAGAACTACAAGTAAAGTTTGGGTATCCATAGATTGCCCATCTTAGCAAAGTTCTCCTGAAGTTGTAAACTGAAGTTATACGTGTTTCTCTACATCCTTCCGACTATTTTGCTAACCGCTCTCTCAAGCCTAGTTTTTCTTTTCATCGCCAACTATACTTCTCCGAGAGACGCAAGCGGGAACCTAATTTTGATTAATACAATTTATTTTTTTGTTTCCGCCTTTGTGAGCCTTGCTGGCTTCTTCACCCTTTTGTTATACTCTGTCTCGAGCCTGAGAAGGAAGTCTTCTGAAAAAGCCAAGGTGGAGAAAATTCATACTCCCAAGATCGACTTCCGCAGAAGTCTGAGACACGGTGTACTTGCCAGCTCTACCATTGTTGGGATTGGTCTGCTCAACGCGTTGCAGTTTGCCAACCCACTCAACATAATTTTGCTGATATCAGCTTTTCTGTTGATTGAAATTTACTTCTTTGGACACTAACTGTTTATGGACAAGAAAAAGTTTTTTGTAACAACACCAATCTACTACGTCAATGACGTTGCCCACATTGGCCATGCCTACGCGACGATCGCCGCGGATATCCTCGCGCGCTTTCACCGAAACCTTGGAGAAGAAGTTTTCTTTTTGACTGGGCTTGATGAGAATTCTCAAAAAACCGTTGCCGCCGCAGAGAAAGCTGGTAAAAGTCTTGAAGACTACACTAACGATCTAGCGACAAAGTGGCAGGAAACCTGGAAGAATTTGGCTATTTCAAACGATGACTTTATTCGCACCACCGAGCCTCGTCACAAAAAAATAGTCGAGGATTTTTTTAAAAAAGTTTTCGAAAAAGGAGATATTTACAAAGGTAAGTATGAAGGCCTCTATTGCGTCGGTCACGAAGCTTTTTTACGAAAAGAGGATTTAGACGAAGGAGGGCTCTGTCCTGATCACAAAACCAAACCAGAGCACCTCTCAGAGGAGAACTACTTTTTTCGTCTCTCAAATTATCAAGGCCAGCTCCTAAAATTTTATCAAGAAAATCCTAATTTTATAGAACCAAAAGAGCGCTACAACGAGGTGGTCAAATTTGTTGAGTCTGGTTTGCAAGATATCTCAGTCACCCGGGCCAATCAAAAATGGGGTATTAGTGCTCCTAATGACAGCTCTCAGGTAATTTATGTCTGGTTTGACGCTCTGATCAACTATCTTTCCGCTGATCCAGGCAAATGGCCGGCTGATCTACACATCATTGGCAAAGATATCTTGCGTTTTCACGCCATCATTTGGCCAGCAATGCTTCTCTCCGCTGACTACCCTCTTCCCAAGAAAATTTTTGCCCATGGCTTTTTTACCGTTGACGGGGTAAAAATCAGTAAGTCTTTGGGTAATAGTATCGATCCTGTGGAAATCGCTAAAGAATATGGTAATGACAGTCTGCGTTACTTTCTTTTCCACGAGTTTCCTTTTGGCAATGACGGCGATTTTTCCTTCGAAAGACTTAGAGAAGTCTACAACTCTGATCTGGCAAACGGTCTGGGGAATTTAGTCTCTCGCGTGGCGACTCTGGCACAGAAACTTGATTTAGACGGTTTAAAAATTCCCGAGAAGCCACTACTGGATTCTACTTTTCGAATTCACTTAGAAAAGCTAGAGTTTTTAGAAGCCCTTGACTATATTTGGGACAAAATCAGAAAAGTTGATAAAAGTATTGAGCAAAATAAACCTTGGGAGACTCTTAAAGAAGACCCTGAGAAAGCCAAGGCGGTCGTTGAAAATTTGCTTCGTCAGATCGTTGAGATAAAAGAGTTGATTGAACCTTTTTTGCCGGAAACTGCTACTAAAATCACTGAACAATTCTCTGGTCTAAAGATAGTCTCTCAAAAACCCCTTTTTCCAAGAAAATAGTCTATGAAACCAATCGACACTCATGCCCATCTGCAGTTTCAGAAATTTGACTCGGATCGTTCTGTTGTTGTCAAAAGAAATTCGCAGGATCTACTGGCGGTTATCAACCCTGGCGCTGACCTAGATTCATCCGAAAAGGGGGTTGCCCTTGCCCAAGAGGTTGACAATTTTTATGCTGCAGTAGGGGTACACCCGCATCACGCGGACAATTGGGATAAAACTTATTTACCCAAACTAGAAAATTTGATCAGTCAACCTAAAGTTGTCGCGGTTGGGGAGATCGGGCTGGATAACTACCAATACGCTGGTTACCCAGCGCCAGAAATCGAAAAACAAAAAGAAATTCTAATTCCCCAGATACAGCTATCGCTAAAACACCAAAAACCCATTTTATTTCACTGTCGAGAAGCCTATGATGATTTATATGAGGCTATCAAAGCTTATCGTCCTTTGAGAGGCTTAGTTCATTGTTTTATGGGTGACTACTCCGTCGCGCAAAAATTTGTTGATCTAGGACTTCTGATTTCTTTTGCGGGGAACCTAACTTACAAAACAAATGCGCACATGCGAGAGGCCGCGGCCGCTCTTACCCAAGATAAAATTCTTTTGGAGACTGATTCGCCCTATTTGACTCCAGAGCCACACCGAGGACAAAGAAATGAGCCCGTCAACGTCATCTTTGTCGCGAAAACTATTGCGACTGTGCGAAAAACTAGTCTGGAGAAAATTATCGAAGTAACCACTAGCAATGCAAGGGAACTTTTTAAAATATGAGAGGCCCAAGTAACCTCCTAGAGAGGCTAACTCCGTTTTTTTCTTTAATCTTATTGACCACTCCTCTATGGTTGTCCTTTTTCCTGCCCGCCTTTACCGTCTATCTAATTTTCATTTTCGATCTTTATTTTGTCTACCGCTCCTCCTTTTTAGCAATTAATTCAGTACGCTCCTACTTGAAAATTAAAGAAAGTGCTCAAACAAATTGGTTGGAGAAAGCAAGGAGTGAAAACTTGTCTTACCAAAAGGTCCATCACTTAGTTTTCATCCCAACTTACAAAGAGCCTTACACTATTCTGGAAAGAACTCTCTCGTTTCTCGCTGCGTCTGAGTTTCCTTCGAAAAATATCATCATTGTACTAGCCGGTGAGGAAAGGGAAGAGGGCTTTTTGGAAAAGGCAGAAGAATTAAAGAAAAATTTCGCGAAATTTTTCTACCAGATACTCGTAACGCGCCATATTTTGAAAGAGGGTGAAGTCGCCGGCAAAAGCTCCAATCAAAACTATGCGGCAAGTTTGGTTTCCTTTTTTATCGAACAAGAAGGCTTTGACGAAGACTTTCTCACCATCACCTCCTGCGATGCCGATGTAGCGATCCATCCCAAATATTTCTCCAACCTTGCCTATCTTTTTCTGAAAAGCCCTGAGCCTTACAAACGCTTTTGGCAAGGAGCACTCGTCTTCTATAACAACATTTGGCGTGTCCCACTCCCTGTTCGAGTAGTTCACACTCTCTTTTCAGTCGCGGGAGTCGCTGATCTGATGCGTTCTAAAACCAGTTTTATTTACTCAACTTATTCTGCCTCCTGGAAAATGATTAAAGAGGCTGGTTTTTGGGACCCTGACGTTATTAGCGAGGATTGGCACCTTTTTTTCAAGACTTTTTTTGCCACCAAAGGGCAGGTGGAGCTGGAGCCAATTTTTCTTGCTTCCTCAGCTGATGCAGTTGAAGGGAACGGCTACCTTAACTCTCTTTCGGCTCAGTACCAGCAAAACCGTCGCTGGGCTTGGGGAGTGGTCGATGTTGGCTATGCTTTAAAAAAGTTTAGAGAGCACTACCGAGAAATCTCAATTCCTAATTTTATTATTCGCTTACTCAGAGCTCTCGAACAACACCTGCTCTGGCCAGTCAACTGGTGGTTTATCACTCTCGGGGCCACTCTACCGCCTTTGATAAACCCTAACCTGCGCTATACAACCCTTGGCTATTATCTCCCCAAACTCTCGGGAATTATTTTGACCATTTCTACTTTATTTATCCTCGTGATTATTGTCATTGACATCCTTTTGCGTCCACCCAAGCCAGAGGGAGCGAAAAAGAGCTTTTTCTTGGTCAGTATTCTTCAGTATCTTCTCCTGCCAATCACTGGCTTTGTTTTCGGTTCGCTACCGGGAATGGACGCTCATGCCAGGCTTCTCTTTGGCAAGCGTCTCGACTACAAAGTAACCGAAAAGTTTGAAAAGAAATAAATTTGATTCTTAGTTTCTAAAGAATGCTATAATTCTCCAACTTATGGATGAGGAAAAGAAGGTTTCGCCCTTTCGACCGGTGAGTCTCTGGGCTTTTTTTGGAAATTTAATCATTCTTGTTTTAGGAGTTTTTTTGCTGTTTTGGCACCAGCAGAGTTTGCCACCAAAGATCCCTCTTTGGTTTTCTCAACCTTGGGGCGAGAGCCGACTCTCCGATCCAGCCTTTCTTTGGCTACTGCCTTTGTTGATTGCCTTTTTCCTGGTGGTTAACAATGGCTGGGCGAAATTTTTGGAAAAAAATCATCCTCAGCTTGCCTTGCTTTTAGTTTGGACCTCTTTCTTGATCGCTATTGTCTGCTTCTTCCCGCTTTACCGAATCATTTTAGCGGTCATCTAAGCTATGTCTTATATTATTGTCGCTTTGATTGCTTTTCTTTTTTCTTACCTTAGCTCACCTTTGACAATCAAGTTGGCGAGGAGATTCTCTCTAGTCGATCTTCCAAAGAGTCCACACCCAGCGGCCTTGCACAAAAAAACCTTGCCTCGGGCGGGGGGAATCGCGCCTCTACTTGGTTTTCTAGCGGCTTTAACAATTTTTGCCCTTTGGAGTCCTGCCTTTTTCTTTTCCAAAGCAGTCTGGGGAATAGTTATCTCCGCGGCTCTTCTAGTTGCGCTAGGAACCGCTGATGATAAATACAATCTCAATCCTTACTTGCGACTGGCTGCTAATTTTGCGATTGTTGGCATCGTAGTAGCTGCTGGGGTGGGAATTAACTCCTTTACCAATCCTCTGGGAGGCGTTTTCTTCCTTAACCAAACGATTTACCACATCAGCCTACCGGCAATCTTTGGGCCACTAGCAGGAGCCCATTCGATCGTTCTTTGGGCGGATCTTTTCGCTTTTCTCTGGATTATTTGGGTCATGAACGCCCTCAACTGGAGTAGCGGTGTTGATGGCCAATTGCCTGGGATCGCGAGCATTGCCTTGTTACTTCTCGGGATTGTTGCCTCGGCTCTTGTCAGCAAAGACCCTGGTCAGTTTTTTGTCGCGGTTTTAGCTTTTGCCGCGGCGGGGGCCTTCCTTGGCTTTCTACCTTTTTCCTTTTATCCCCAAAAAATCATGCCTGGATACGGGGGTTCTACACTAGCGGGTTTTTTGATCGCAACCCTGGGTATTTTATCTGGCGCAAAGCTTGCAGTTGTTTCTTTAGTGATACTGATTCCCCTCATCGACAGTCTTTGGGCCATCCTACGCCGAGTTTTGGGTAAACACTCTCCTGTTTGGGGCGACAGTTTTCACCTTCATCACCAACTTCTTCGCATGGGCTGGTCAATTCCTCAGATCTGCTATTTTTATTATTTTGTTACTGCTGTCTTTGGGCTCCTGGCACTGCAGCTTGATTCTCAAGAAAAATTTTTTGCTCTGGCAATTTTGGGAGTAATAATTTTCTCCGCTTTATTTACAATTTTTATTTTGGTGGGAAAATTCGACTTAAAGAAATATGGCTAAACTTTATTACCTCTTGGTTTCCGCTCGCCCAAGACAATGGTTGAAAAATTTAGCAGTTTTTGCAGCGATCTTTTTTGACGGTCGTTTGGCTAATAGAGAAGATTTTAAAACCGTTACTTTTGTTTTTATAATTTTTTGCTTGCTTTCAAGCGCAATTTATTTGATCAATGATGTGGTCGATATTGCCGCTGACCAAGTTCATTTTTCAAAAAAAGAGCGCCCTATCGCCAAAGGCTTGATCTCAAGGAATTTGGCAGTTTTTACTAGCGTTTTACTTTTAACAGCCGCCCTCCTGACGGCACTACAAATCTCTGATTTGGTTTTCCTCTCGGCACTAGTTTTTGTAACAGTGCAGCTTTTCTACAGCTTTTCTCTCAAACAAATAATTCTCCTTGATGTTCTAACGATTGCCGCGACTTTCATGCTGAGAGTTTTTGCCGGCTCTTTTGCGATCAATGGACCGCTTTCTGCTTGGCTGATCTTAACGGTAATGATGCTTTCCCTTTTCCTGGCAATTGGGAAAAGGAGAAGTGAGGTAACCTTACTTTCGCACCGACAAGCAGCGGTGCACCGAAAAATCCTTTCTCATTACCCTTTAAACCTCCTCGATGGTTTAGTGTTTATGATGGCAACGGCTACTTTATTGACTTACAGTCTTTTTAGCTTCAACACAGGCAAGGCAATTTCGACTAATTTGGTGGGAAGTTTTTTACCAACTACACTGTCGAACCCTCGTTGGCTCATGATCACCATCCCCGTGGTAGTGTACGGAATTTTTCGCTATCTTTATCTAATTTTTGAGGAAAAAGAGGGCGAGTCGCCGGAAAAAGTTTTACTATCTGATTTCCCGCTTTTCTCGAGTGTTTTAGTCTACGGCTTAGTGAGCTTCACTATCATTTATATCTTTAATGCTTAGGTGTCTTTGGCGAATTTATAGAAAACAAAAGTAAGCCCAAGTGTAATCGTCAAAGAAACCCCAAGAACAAACGATGAGGTTAGTCCCTGATAAACATTGATGATAATTAGAAAGAACACTACCCAAGTCAGCAGGAGCCAAACCGCGGCCTGATGATAAACTTGTCCAGTGGTGGTGAGCCAAAAGTCTTTCCCCTTTTTAATTAATTTGCTTATTAAAGTCGGGTGGGTGAAGTCGATGTTTAAATGCTGAGCCTGAAAAATAGTCCAGGTAAAAGCTAGCCCACACACTAAAATTGTAACTAAATCAGAGAAATTGGTGACTGTTGAGAGAGCTTCTGAACTTGAGAAAGAGAAAATTAAGAAATTGCTTCCCGTCGGCTCTAAACTAATTGTCCAGGGAATTTGAAAGATTAGACTAGCGAGAAAAATCCCGAGTATTTTGGTGGAAATTACGATCACGCCGGGCAAAATTGCTCGATCAACCAACTTAAGGGCAGAAACACTCTTCATACTAGAAAGGTTAGCAAGTTTGAAGCTCTCTAGCAAGCTCTCCTCTTAACCAACTTCGAACAATTTGTTATCCTTACACAGATGAAAAAGATTGTGGTTATTTCTCTTCTTACTTTGGTTGCAATAGTTTTGGTGTATTTATTTTTCGAATACGCCCTACCAACACTCTCTCCGAACAACGCTAGTTTGTCAGTTAATGTGAGTGGGGAGAGTGCAAAAATTTATCTAAATAATAAAGAAATTGGGAAAACTCCTTACTATTCTGCTAAACAAAAAATCGGTGATTATGATTTAGAAGTTAGGCGAGGCACTACGAAATGGGTGACTAAAGTTACCCTCACTAGCCACACTCTGACGATGTTAGAGGTGGATCTTTCAAAAGAAAATCTTTTTACCTCGGCAAACAATCTGTCTTTTAAAAGTGGGGAGAGGAGTTTATTGGTCCTGACGAAGCCAGACAAAACCAAGGTTTTTCTTGATGAGCACTCGAAAGGGACCTCCCCACAAAAACTCTCTCCGAGTGCTGGGGTGTCCAGTCTAAAGATTGCCAAGGATGGTTATCTGACCCGCGAAGTGCCCGTGAGTATCGAAGAGGACCATACCTCCACCGCTTTAATTTATCTTTCCGCAGACCCTTTTGGAGTAACTAAAAAACTTGATGGAAATGCAAAAGTTACTCTTTTTGGTTTCTACAACAGCTTCATTGACCTTTCAAGAGATTACAGCAGCTGGGCTGAAGGAGTAGACCATACCCAAATTTCTTTTTCTTCAAATGAGACTCACTTTGACGCTTTAGTGGACCCCAATGGTAAAGTTTACCCACTCAACCCAACACAATGGCAGAACAAACTCTCCAGCAAAGCAGACGCCAACGTCGGCTATTTGTCCAAAGACGCAAACTACACTCTAACTGCTTCGGCTAAGTCTTCGTGGGAAAGTCTAAAAAGTAAGTTCAACTGAAGGCTTGGAGGCGTCGAGGGGAATTGAACCCCTGTAAAAGGTTTTGCAGACCTCTACCTAGCCACTCGGTCACGACGCCAAGCTATTCGGGAGATTATACCAAATTAGTTTTGCTAAGCACAGTTTCGGTGGGATTTAGATGAAAATGTAGATTTTAGCGTTTTTCTCCAGGCCTTGATACCAGCTTTGAAATTGGGAGTTCAATTTATCATTCTGCAGTTGGTTGCGCACTGCGTCTTTATTGGAGAGATCTACTCCGGTGAGATTGTTATCTTTATTTTTCGCCACGAAATCTTCGATTTCTTTATCGGAGATTTTGATTTTATCAGCAAGTAGTTTTTCTACCATCAACTGAATTCTGATTTGGTTTTTAAATTCCGCTTCGCTGATATTTCTGGACTGTAGTTCCTGTTTGAGTTGGTCTTTACCACCAACTTGTTTCTCAATATCAGAAGTTTTTTTATCAAGATCGCTTTGGGCAATGACGATTCCCTTGCGGTTGGCTTCTTGAGTGATGAGTTTGTCTTGGACGATTTGGTTGAGTACTTGCTTGCTATCCTTTTCTTTCAAGTTCTGGTAGTACTCTAGTGTCGATATTGGCTGGTTGTTTACTACCGCAGCAACAAACCAATTCTTTTTGATAACAAGGATTGCTCCGAGCGCAACGATAATTAGGAGCGCAACTAAGAGGCGAAGGTAAAGAGTACGATTTTTGGAAATATTACTACCAGCCGCAGAGTAGTAGCTCTGAAATGTATTTTCTGATTTCTTTTTTCGACTTGCTTTAGTGCGGGTAGGAGTCTTTTTTGGGGCTTCCTCTTTCTTGGAAGTTTTTTTAGCTCTTGCCATAGGGACCAAATAATTCTAAAGCATCCTTTAGCAATATTTCAAGGGGTATTTTTCGAAGCAAAGAAAAAGGGCCACCTGGCCCTTTATCCATTCTTCAATCTAACTGTGGGAATTAATAACCCATTCCCTCCATACCACCAGGCATTCCACCTGGGGCTGGAGCGGGGTTTTTCTCCGGCAGATCGGTGACCAAGGCCTCCGTAGTAAGAATCATCATTGCCACGGAAGAAGAGTTCTGCACGGCACTGCGGGTGACTTTGACCGGATCAATCACTCCTGCTTTAACTAAATCTTCAAATTCTCCGCTCATTGCGTTGAAACCCATGTTGCCGCTTGCTTTTTCGACCTCGCGAACGACCCAACCAGGATCGGCTCCCGCATTTTCCGCTAGTTTACGTAAGGGGCGGCTGAGAGCGTCATGCAATATTTGCACTCCGATTTTTTCATCCCCTTCGGCTTTAATATTTTTTAGAGAGTTAGCGGCTCGGACCAGCGCGACTTCTCCACCAACGACGTAGCCTTCCTCGATCGCTGCTTTAGTCGCCTGAACGGCGTCATTAACACGCTCTTTCTTTTCTTTCATTTCAATCTCGGTCGCGGCTCCAACGTTGATGACCGCTACGCCACCGGAGAGTTTGGCCAACCTTTCTTGGAGTTTTTCTTTATCAAACTCGCTGGTAGTTTTCTCAATTTGATTTTTGATTTGAGAAATTCGCGCTTCGATTTTACTTTTGGCTCCCTTACCACCGACGATGACAGTGTTGTCTTTGTCTGAGGTGACTCGGTCGGCTTTTCCAAGCATCTCGGGAGTAACTGATTCAAACTTGACCCCAGTGTCCTCGGAAATCAGGTTGCCGCCAGTCAAAACCGCGATGTCCTCAAGCATTTCTTTTCTGCGGTCCCCAAAACCCGGGGCTTTGATCGCAAGGACGTTCATCGCTCCACGCATTTTGTTGAGCACTAGTGTCGCCAGAGCCTCACCGTCTACATCATCAGCAATAATGACCAGCTCTTTAGTTACTTGAACGAGCTTTTCTAGCAAAGGTAGGAGTTCTTGAATGGAGCTGATTTTTTTGTCGCTAATGAGGATGTGAGGGCTTTCAATCGAAGAGGTCATCTTCGCAGTATCGGTGACAAAATAAGCTGAAACGTAACCTCGGTCAAATTCCATTCCTTCTTTGTACTCAACGTAAGTTTCTAGTCCGCGAGATTCCTCAACGGTTACCACTCCGTCACCACCAACTTTATCTAGTGCTTCCGCAATCAGCTTTCCAATGGTTGCATCGGCGGCTGAGATCGTGGCGATCTGCTCATAATCTTCTTTCCCGGAAACTTTCTTAGCTGACTTTTTGAGGTGATCGACCACTTCTTCGACAGCTTTTTCCAAACCTTTCTTCAAAATCATTGGGTTGGCCCCTGCTGCGATATTTTTCAAACCTTCCTCGACAATTGCCTGGGCGAGTACGGTCGCAGTAGTTGTTCCGTCTCCGGCAACGTCATTAGTTTTGGAAGCAGCTTCTTTAATCAGCTGAGCTCCCATATTTTCAAAAGGATCTTCCAGTTCCACTTCTTTCGCCACTGTCACCCCATCATGAATAACGTTGGGAGCACCCCATTTTTTATCAATTGCGACGTTGCGCCCCTTTGGACCCAAAGTTGTCGCCACTGCATCGGCTAATTTATTGACTCCAGTGAGGAGTTTTTTACGGGCATCTTCTGAGTAGAGTAATTGCTTTGCCATAATATTTTTTCCTTTTCTTAATTGACTATCGCCATGACATCTTCGAATTTAACTAATTTGTATTCGATATTGTCCAGTTTGATTTCGTCTCCGCCCCATTTTTTGTAAATCACACTGTCACCAACTTTAAATTGGGCTTCTTCAACATGTTGGGGGTGTTTTACCGAGTCTCCCACCGCGACTACCTTGCCGCGCGCGGGACGCTCCTGAGCATTGTCTGGTAAATAAATTCCACTTGCCGTCTTTTCCATTGCTTCTTCTGGTTCCACTAGAGCATAGCCAGCTAGTGGTTTTATTGAAACTTTAGCCATTAAAACCTCCTTAAAATTATTTTGAACTTAATTTATTGGGCAAAATCGCACTCACTGTGAAAGTGTGCTAACGTAGTTTAGCGGCAAGCCTTATTGTTGTCAAGAGTGGAGGAATTATTTCTCTTTACTTGGAGCTATTAGCTTGTATTTGGTCAGAATCGGGGTAATTCTTTTCTCTAGGTCAACTAGCTCGGCCTCTGTACTACCGCCAGTTTCCAACTTAGTAATGCTTTTTTTTAATTCGGTAATTAAATTGTCATTGAGTCCCTCATCTTGGGTACTGTCTTGGAGAAACCAACTTTGGGCGGTGGGTGCTTCACTCAGGTAAGGGGAGAGGAGCGGGTTATCAATTTGCTGCTCGGCCATATCGACTCTCGGGTAGACTCTTCCCAAACCAACACTTTTGGTGTCGAAGTCATAAACAGTTTTTAAAGCTTCTGGGGTAACCAGATATTTGGCAAATTTCCAGGCTGCGGCCTGCTTTGCCTTAGAAGAATTGGCTCCCACTCCAATTGCCCAGTAACTTCCCCAGTTGACGCTTTTTGAATCGACCAGTTGGGGGACCTTAGCAACTCCAAAATCCATACTTAAACCTTGCTCTTTAAGGTAGTTTTGCAAAGTGGGGATTTTAGCCGCAGGCAGTAGAATCATCGCAGTCTTTCCTTTGGCAAAAGCTTCTAGACTGTTTGGTAAAGTGTTGTCCCAAGTTCGACTTTTACGGTTAAAGTCTAGGTAGAAATCAACTGTTGTGGCGGCGAGACTCTTACCATTGGTGTCTTTATCGCTAGCCAAAGTTAGCTTCGCGTCCCTAATAAAATCCACCCCCGACTGCAGGAAAAGCAGCCCCAAGATATCTGAGGCATTCTCGACATTGTTTGCCGATCCCAAAGCAATCGCCGAGTTAACGATCCTTTGTCGGTCTCCGGCGGTTAAAGAGGAGACATAGGGTGATTGCAGAGAGGACCAGGTGCGTGGTGGTTCGGAAAAATTACTTTTTGCCAGAAGAGTTTTATTGTAAAGGAGCGCTAGACTATCAAACTCTAGTGGCAAGCCTCGAAAAGTTCCTTGCCATTTAAGATCTGCTTTAGCAATGGGGTAGAAAGTCTTTTCAAATTCTTGGCTACCCATCACCGAGCTGGGCATTGGGGAAAGCTCAGAAAGTAGCTCGGGACCCCACCCAGAGTGCCACCAGAAAAGATCCGGCCCACTCTTTCCGTCGAGCGATGCTTTTAAGGTTGAGTAATAATTGTCCACCGGTCTTTTTTCGTATTCTATCGTGATGCTAGGATTTTTTGCCTGGAAATCTGTTTTCAAAGTCTGAAAAACACTAGTGTCCCAAAGTCCTACCACTTTAATAGTCGTGGCAGCTGGCTTTTTGTTGTACGGGAAAACTAAATAGAGAAGAGCGTAAGTTAGCCCAAAAGTGACGAGGAAGAGACAAGTGTAGGCGATGATTTTTTTGGCAGAGAGCATTTTTTTACTTATTTTTTAATTCTATCGAGATAGTCGGAGAGTGGTTGGGCTAGACCGTCTCTTTTGAGGGCAAATTCGATATTTGCCTCGATGAAACCAAGCTTGTCACCAATATCGTAGTAGCGCGCGTTGTCCACCAACACCGTGTAAACTGGTTCATTTTGGATTAGTTGCTCGATCGCATCGGCAAGCCAGAGCTCTCCAGACTTCCCTGGTTGAAGTTGGTCGAGATACTTCCAGATTGAGGGGGTGAAAACATAGGCTCCGTGAGTCGCGATATCACTGGGGGCTTCGTCGGGATTTGGTTTTTCAACGATTTTCTCAATTTGATAAACATTGCCTTCGACTGGTTTGACCTGGGCAATCCCGTATTTACTCAACGACGCTTTATCAGCAATCTTGACCCCACTGATCACTGAGACTTGGTATTTATTGTAAACATCGAGGAGTTGTTTGAGACGGGGAGGCTCAGCGTAAATGAATTCATCACCCCAGACTACTGCGAAAGGCTCGTCCTCAACTAAATGTTTGGCAGCGATCACGGGTGTGGCGTTGCCGTAAGGTCCTTTTTGCCTGATATAAATAAAGTTTGCTAGCTTAGCAATTTTTTCTATTTCTTCAGCTTTGTCATTTTTATCAACACTTTTGAGAAAGTCTTCAAGTTCCTTACTGCGATCGAAATGATCTTCAATGGGACGCTTACTGCTACCGGTGACAATCACAATGTCTTCAATACCGGAGTTGGCAATCTCTTCCACCACGTATTGGATCACTGGCTTATCCACAATCGGAAGCATTTCTTTGGGCATTGCCTTGGTTGCCGGTAAAAATCTAGTCCCCAAACCAGCGGCCGGAATAATCGCTTTAGTTACTTTGTTTTTCATAAAAAGGTTTTTTAATTTATAATTATGGTATCATAGCTTCGTTGGTGGAACAAATATTTTTATACTTTTAAAGGAGGTGAGTTATTTTGATAAAAAACCCTTCCCAACGCGTTGGCGTTTTTATTGATGTACAAAATCTTTATTACTCAGCCAAAAATCTCTACAACGCAAAGGTAAATTTTGGAAAAATACTGGAAAAAGGGGTCGCGGGGCGACAACTTATTCGTGCTTTTGCTTACGTGATCCGTGCCGATATCCCCGAAGAACAATCTTTTTTCGATGCTTTGACTAAAGCTGGTTTTGAAGTGAAAAGTAAAGATATTCAAGTTTTTGCCGGGGGAGCCAAAAAAGGTGATTGGGACGTGGGAATCGTCATCGATATGATCCGCATGGGTCCAAAACTCGATGTGATCGTCCTGGTTTCCGGTGATGGTGACTATGCCCCAGCTCTTGAGTATTTGCGCAACCAAGGTCATTTGACTGAAGTTTTTGCTTTTGGCAAAAGTACCAGCGCCAAATTAATTTCCGAGGCCGATGAGTTTACTGATTTAGATGAAAACAGTCGGGAATACTTGATCGCCGGAAAAAAACACGGTTACCGTAGACCTTACCAAAATCCAGAAAAGCCGACTCTGCCGGAATTATAAAAAAAGCGCCAGTTTAGTTTTTCCGGCGCTTTGAGTTTTTCACGATCTCAATTTCTTCTTCTAGTAGTCGATGCTGGTGTTGACAGTTTTGAAAATCAACAATGATGTAGAGGTCTGACATTTTGGGACTCTGTTTTGGTCTTTCTACGACAGTCCCAATGTCACCGTGCCTTCCATGCAACTCTAGATGAGGGCGCCTTCCCTTCCAATCGAAATCAGCCTTGACCTTAATATGGGTTCCCGGCTTAACCATGAAACAGTCTCCCTTCAACTATGGGTTTCACTATAACTTATTTTTCTGTTTTGTCAATTTGGAAAATAAAATGACCCCGCTCGTCCGACCAACCCTCAGGGTTGTTGTGTCGGACGAGGCGGGATCAGGGTGCCGGGCTCCGTCAGGTGCTACTTAACGGTTTGGAGTCCGGCCGGCGCGCACGATGCCATGTTGGCGCCGCGCTCGATGGTTCACCAGGGCGACGCGCCGCCGTCCGTGATGTTGTCGAAGATACGCTTTGCAATCCAGGGTGTGGTCGCCAAGTATCTCATGGGTCCTCCAAGACCTTGTCTTCACTGATCACTCGACCTGTGAAGTTTTGACCCAAATATGTTAGCACAAAATGTCAACATTGTCAACACTATGGGTCTCTGTCTCTCTTTGTGTTAGAATTAGCTCTGATGAAAATTTTAGGAATTGAAACTTCTTGTGATGAGACCGCAGCCGCCGTGGTGGAAGATGGTACAAAAATCTTGTCCAATCACCTCTCCTCTTCTCTACCCCATCATGCCCAAACCGGTGGGATCATCCCGGAGACTGCTGCTCGGGAGCAACTCAAAGCTTTTGTTCCGGTAATCGAGCAGACTCTGCAAGACGCTTCCCTCTCCCCTTCCCAGCTCGACGCCATTGCCGTCACCGCCGGTCCAGGTCTTTTTGGCTCTTTGATTATTGGGGTGGAGTCCGCCAAAGCACTCTCTTTTGCTTGGAATAAACCTTTGGTTCCGATCAATCATTTAGTTGGGCATATTTACGCAAATTGGCTGGAAAATCCCCAAGTACCAAGCTTTCCTAACTTGACACTAGTGGTCTCCGGCGGGCATTCGGAATTAATTTTGGCCAAAGGTCACGGAGATTTCGAGTGGCTTGGCGGCACTCGTGATGACGCCGCCGGTGAAGCTTTTGATAAGACTGCCCGAGCGCTCGGACTCACCTATCCAGGCGGCCCCTCAATACAAAAAGCGGCAACTGGAGTAAAAAAACTCGCCAATACTCTTCCCCGTCCTCTTTCTACCAGTAACGACTTTGACTTCTCTTTTTCGGGGTTAAAAACCGCAGTGGTAAATCTTGCGGGCGACAAAAACCTATCGGAAACCGAGGTTTCCCAATTTGCCGCCGAGATCCAAGAAGCAATTGTTGATTCACTTTTGATAAAGGCAATGAAAGCAGCTGAGAAATACGACGTTAAAGAATTTCTCTTAGCCGGAGGGGTCGCGGCCAATACTCGCTTAGTTGAAAAAGCCCGTGAACAGTTTACCGGAGCAGTCCACGCCCCGTCCCCCAAACTTTGTGTGGACAACGGTGCGATGATCGCCGCCGCCGCTTTTTTCAATTATTCTCCAGTTCCGTGGGAAAAGGTCGAGGCTGACTCTAGTCTTTTCTTTGATTAAATTTAACTATATAATCCGCTCCAATGGACAAAAGCTACGACCGCAAAAAGGTTGAAGAAAAATGGTACTCCTTTTGGGACGAACAGGGCTATTTTAAAGCCGATCCAAACTCTGATAAGCCAAAATATTCTCTTTTGATTCCCCCACCCAATCTCACTGGTGAGCTTCATCTCGGCCATGCCATGCAGCACTCAATACTTGATGCTCTCGCCCGCTACAAAAGAATGAGCGGTCACGACGTCCTCCTTTTACCCGGGGTCGATCACGCGGGTATTCAATTTGAGGCGGCTTTCGAAAAAAAGTTGTCCAAAGAAGGTCTCTCCAAACAAAAACTCGGTCGTGAAGAGTGGCTCAAAAAAGCTTGGGGTTTTAAAGAAGAAGTCTATACTAGTGTTTCCAAAACCTGGCGCTTCCTCGGACTCTCCGCTGACTGGTCCCGAGAGGTTTTTACCCTCGATGAAGGTCCAAGGAAAGCAGTTTTTGAAGAATTCAAAACTTACTTTGATAAAGATTTGATTTACAAAGGCCCTTACATCGTGGTCTGGTGTCCCAAAGACCAAACGGCGATCGAAGATGTCGAGGTCGAATACGAAGAGAGAGCGGAAAAGCTCTACTATCTCAAGTACGGTCCCCTGACTCTGGCAACGGCTCGGCCCGAAACCAAATTTGGCGACACTGCAGTAGCCGTGCATCCAGACGATAAACGCTTCCAAGAGTATGTTGGTAAAGAAATCGAGATCGAAACTCTCTCTGGCAAGAAAAAAATGCAAGTCATCGCCGACACTGCAGTTGACCCGAAATTTGGTACCGGAGTGATCAAAGTAACTCCAGGACATGACTTTACCGACTACGAGATCGGCCAACGTCACAATTTACCAATCATTCAGGTTATAGACAAGACTGGTCGACTCACAGAGGTTGCGGGCAAATACGCCGGCATGAAAGTCGCCGAAGCTCGTGAAGCAATGCTGCCGGAGTTGCGGGAAAAAGGCATTTTGGTCAAAGAAGAAGATTACACTCACAATGTCGCTGTTTGTGAACGCTGCAAGAGTGTCGTGGAGCCCATTATTTCCGAAGAATGGTTCGTCAAAGTTAGGGAAATGGCCAAAGAAGCTGTTCAACTCATTAAAGAAGACGAAATCACTTTTTTACCAAAAAATTACGAGAAAATTTTGGTGGAGTGGCTCGAAAATATTCACGACTGGTGTATCTCTCGCTCTCTCTGGTGGGGACACCGCATCCCAGTTTGGTATAAAGACAAAGAAATGAAGGTTTCTCAAGATTCTCCTGGTGAGGGTTGGGTTCAGGATGAGCAAGTACTGGACACTTGGTTCTCTTCTGGCCTGTGGCCTTTTTCGACTTTGGGTTGGCCAGAGAAAAGTACTGAGCTTGAAAAATACTTCCCCTGGGATTTTGAGATCAGTGCTCCGGAGATTAAATATCTCTGGATTGCGCGTATGGTCATGCTCAGCAAATATTTCACTGATCAAGTTCCTTTCAAAACCATGTTTTTCCACGGCATGTTGCGAGATCTGGAAGGGCGTAAGTTTTCCAAATCTTTGGGCAATGGCATTGATCCCAACTATTTGATTGAAAATTGGGGGGTGGATGCCACCCGCATGGCGCTCTACTCCTACTCAGTCCCGGGACGAGACGGGAGAGTTTCTAAACAAATTCTCGATGAGCGAGGAAAAAACTTCCGCAATTTCGAAACCAAACTAAGAAATATCGCTCACTACGTCATTGAGCTAAAACCAGAAGGATCTAACGAAAAGTTAGATTTTAAAAATGAAGACGACGCGTGGATCAAAAAAGAACTTGAGACTACTATTAATAATGTAAGCGCCAATATTGATTCACTTAATCTACATCTGGCGACTGAAGAGATTTACAATTTCGTCTGGCACAAGCTTGCTGATGTTTATCTAGAAAAAACTAAAGAGCGTCGAGCGGAGGCGCAACCAATACTAGAATATGTATTAGAGTCTTCTTTAAAACTTCTCCATCCTTTCATGCCTTTTGTCACGGAAGAGCTCTGGCAGAGCCTACCTAACAAAAAAGGTGAATCCATCACGATCTCCCTTTGGCCAAAAAACCCTTAAAAACGCAAACGGGACAGATCCGAGAGTGTTCCGAAGAACAAACCCGAACCTGCCCCCTTGCACACTGTGTTAGTTGCCCGAACTTCCGTAGCCGTAGTTAATGGACCGCAGGGCCTGGTGGTAGTCGAACGCCCGATTGCTCCGCCGTCTGAACCGCTGAGTTACCGTGTGCGGCAGAGGGTCGAAGGCTCGGTCGATGTCGGCGTCGAACCCGCGGGTCGAGGTTTCGAACCAAGATCCGTTGAGCTTACGCTCCACAGCCCATCCCAGCCATAACTCGCTGGCCAGATGGGCAAACACTCCTGGCTTCTCGTCGACGAGCATCTGGTTGATGCGCTCGTTGACCACCTTCGGCCAAGAAACCCTACTCAACCGCCGGTTGATCTCGCGGAGGATGGGCCTGCGGACAATGTCCATGCTGAGCCCCGTCAAACGAGAGAGCCGGTCGGCGCGCTCGCGAGGGCTTGGGTAATATTCGCCCAAGACCTCACGCAATCTGCTGCGTAACCCCTCCTGCTCCTCCTGGCTGACGAAGTCGTAGTTCGCCCGAATCCAAGGGCGGATACGCCGCTGGAAACGCGTCTCAATCGACTGGTCTTCGGCTTCGTGATCCATGACCATTTTTAATTCCTTTCAGTGTGCATCGGTCATTTAACCTTGATGGTTAAAGATCCGCTTAAGAAAACGAGGTTGCCCTCATTTGCTTAAGATTAGGTGACGCAACTGGTTGTTGCGGCACCCGGGGCGCTGTCGGTGAAAGACTACGCCCTCTTTGGCAGTTTGATGATGATTTCAGTACGCTTGCTTCGCTTCCGAAACGCGTCCCAGAGTGTTGCGTCTTGGAAGTTAAGGACGTAGCGCTCGAGATTCACCCATTCGGGCATCTGCCTTACCTCCTTTCTGTCAGTTCAACAACGACTCGATGATGCTCGCTGCTCTTTCCGGCTCTAGGATGATCCAATCATGACCTGCATTGCGAACGATTACCGGATCCTGCCGAAGCGCTCTCCGCATCTCCCAGCAGTTTGGGAAATACTCATCGTCGTCCGACCAAACCAAGTCTATTGGAACCTCGACTAGTTTGATCTGCCTGACCACGTCACTCTGAGTCGTGATCTGAAACGCTTCCCACATCCAGAACGGATGAAGCAAGCTGTTGCGGACGAAACTCAGCACGATCTGAAGCGCTTTCACTTTGTTGCGGCCGAAATTACGCCGGTTCTTTCTTAGGGCCGCACCTAACCAACCGATGAGGCTGCGATTCACTTTCTCCCCAGCGATAGAGTTGGCAACTATTTTGCCAAACCTCTCCGGAAAAACTACGACCCAGCGCAAAGCGACCAAACCACCCATCGAATGGGCGACGATGTCAACTCTGCCCCAACCATACTTTTCCGCGAGCTCTTCCAGTGCGCTCACGATCTGCCATCCATCGCCCAAACCATTGAGGTCCGGGATGACAACGAGGTGACTCTTCGCGAGCTCCTCTCCCAGATCCTCGTACAGGCTCGGACTCATTCCTAGGCCATGCAAAAGGACCACAGTGCTATCGTGTTCAGTCCCCGCGAGGAGATAGTGAACACGAGTACTGCCGACCAGATCACTGCAGTGCTTCACGCTCTCCCTCCTTAGGGATACAAAAGCTCGATTCTCGAGCCTCCGCTTAAGAAAACCAACAGTAAAGTTGATTTGCTTAAGGGGAATGTTCTTCTGGGAAGAACTCAGCATGCAGATTGCATACCTAAAAGCCCCTTCTTCTCTATTGTGGGATACCTCTGAAATCTGGCTGATTCCCTAGGTGCCTATGGATCATGCGTAAAGTTGGCTCCCAACAACCAACAATCACTCCCCATAGGTCTCAGGCTTTTTTTCGTTGTCCTGCCAACGACTTTGCTTTTACCCCAGCAGTATTTTCTGGGAACTAACCGGATGTTAGCTTTTGCCTGAAGCTAGAACAGACCGCGCAGTTTTTGCTCTGCGGCTGCACGCACGAGATCCCTCAGAGATTCCCATTCATCTGAGTCTGATATCATGCTTTGAAGTACGTCGACGGCCATGAAACGTACCCTTGTTTCGGCCGACTCATCTTCAGCAACAGCCTTGAGGGCTGCTTGATCCGACTTGATCTTCTCGATCGCCAGCCCATCGGCCAACGCGCTCTGGGCCGCTTCGCTAGCATAATCCAACGCGTTTTGGGAAACCTTTTCGAGTGCTTCCCTGGCGTGCGGGATCTCGACATGCTCGGATAATTCGTCCGCGGCCATCTCGCGAAGATCCGTGGGACGGTTGGGATCGAGTAGAACCTCGATCGCTCCTTCCATTGTGCGGATAGGCTCGAGGTACTTCCTCAACTTTTCGCCGTCCAGGTCACGGTTCATGCATTGCATGCAACCCATGACATGTTTGTCAACCTCCTGCAAGTCCTCTGGCAGGGTGTCGTCTGGTCCCAAAGCAGCTAGTTCCCTTTCATGGAAGAGCCGCCTCAGCACCTCTGCGTTTGGGTGTTCCATTGAACTACTCCTTTATTGCAGCGAAAGCATCAGAGGAGGCTTTCAATCTCCTGTATCGAACCAAATAGCCTGCGAGAGTGGTTTTCTTGTTAGAAAACTCTCCGCTTTGGGTGGCTAGAAAATCCCGCTCAATTAGACTAGAGCTTGTCACAAAACCAAACGACCTTATTCGGGACGTTTGGTTTAGAGTTGTGGCTGCTGTGCTTTTTCTAGGTTGTAGAATACAATCCCCAACCCGTAAAAAAAGCCAGCCAAGGCCGTAGCCATGATCGCAAGCGTCACGGTACCCGTGAACACCGCTACCGCTGCCACAACCGCAGCCACCAAGGCCGCGACGAAGTATAAGGTTATCACCCTAACCTCCTTTACTAAGAGTCCAGATTCATTTGATCCGGCCTCTCTTAAATCAACCTCTAGTGAGACTGGCTTAAGGATTCCCGAGGGGTTGGTTGTTACTCTTTCAGTGCGTTGCACCTACTCGAACACCCTCGGGTTTCCATCAGAATTAGCTCCAGATCAGCGGGATCCGAAGCTTGGGGTTCGCCAGCTTGAGGTAGACCGCGTGGTCTCCCCGAATAGCTGTCGCCTTGACGATGAAGCCTGTGCCGCTTCCTTCCTCGTAAGCAGCTGACTTCACCTGGCCGATGTTGACGTGAACTCCACTCTTCGTCAGCACGGTCAGCTCTTCTCCCAACGACGGACGCTGCGCGATGGTTCCACCGTCGATGATGACCGGCAAAACCGTGACCATGGGACCTCCTGATGGATAAGCCACAAACAATTTAGCTTGTGCGCTCCCTTAAATCAGCCTCAGATTGAGACTGGCTTAAGGAAATTAGTTACTTTGCTAGGCAAAGAACTCGGCTTAGTTTTCCAGGCTAAGCTTGAAGAAAAGTGAAGTCAGTAACCCCAGGCCTTGAAGTCTCCGAAGAGCTTCAGCGCGTTGAGCAGAATCTCCTCGATCGTCAGCTTGGCGTATTCCTCGGCGGGCGTCGACGGTACAAGAGCCTCGTTGATCTGAAGTGCTTCCCCGATCCGCTCTCTTTGCGTCTCACAGAGGTCAATCATGAGGTCCACATCGTAGGGGTAGCCTTCGTTACCCTTCCTGAAGTGGTAGGTGACCGCTTCAGTAAGACGGAATCGGAAGTATACCTCTGCCACGAACATGAACGAATCGACCGGCACCTGCCACATGAACTGCTCGCCTAGCGCGTGGACCAGTTTGGCCCATTCTATCTCCCCAGACTCAGCTTGGCGTACCAAGTTTCGTGCCTGGACAATCCTATCGACTTCCTTTGACATTTCACACTCCTTGAGCATAGTTCGAGCTCATTTGGCTCAAACTCCAAAGTACTAAAAAAGCACCTGGTAACTGGCTTCAAATGTATATTCTTCAGGGCAATGACTTGCAATGACAGTTCTTTATACTTCAAACCCAGTTACTAGATGCCTTGATCTAGATAACTTGATCGCTGTGGCAGCTTCAAAAGTCAGCTGGCGATCTATTTAATTGTTAATGACAAAAGTATAGCACACTATCGGCCATTTGTCAAGTACCACGCTACGCATAACTTAAGTATGGGAGGGTGAGGTTATGGGCCCACCCTCAACTGATCTCTTCCAAAGTGTTGTCGCGACCACAGTTCGGGCACTTGGTACCACTTCGAATATTAGTCGGTTTGTGGCAAGTTCGGCATCGGTACTTATACTTCTCGGTTCCTTCTGGCCTCGGAATAGGCTTGCCAGATTCCAGCAACTTATCCAGTTCCTTCTTTCTCTCTTTACGGTCAGGCGTCCATTCGTCGAACTTATCAGGCACGCTCGAGCCTCCTTTACCCCGTACCATTATCTCAGGGTGGTCAAACAGAGCTATTTACTTTGCTGGGATAGGGAATTTAGCCTTCTGGGGGTCCTGCTTTACTGCCTTCAGAGCTTTGATTGACTTCTTCACCTATTGGTTCTTTCTCGCCGCCCTCTTCACCCTCAGCTTTTTCAGCAGTAGCTTCAACATCCTCAGGTGAGACTTCAGGCTCGGGCTCTTCTTCTTTCATTTCCGCAGTTTGAACAGTCACCACCACCTCTTCTGGGTCGTTGGTGATCTCAACTTTGTCTTTTTCGACTTTGAGGTCTTTCACGTGCACTGCCTGGCCGACTTCGGTCAGCTTCTCCGCATCTACCTCGATACTGGAAGGAATATCAGTTGGCAAACACTCAACTTCGACTTCGTTGAGGGTTTGAAGCAATAATCCTTCTCCGCTTTTCGCAATTGGTGACTCCCCGACCAAAACTACAGGCACAGCCGTGGTGATTTTCTCTTTAAGGTTTACTTTGTGAAAATCCACGTGGATGAGGTCGTCATGGACTGGGTCTCTTTGGAGGTTGTGAATCAAGGAAGGGTAAACTTCATTTTTGACCTTAACGTCGATCAAAGCGGTTTCCCCGGCTTCTTTGAAGGTTTTCTGAAAATCTTTGAAAGCAACTTGAACAGAGATGGACTTCACGTCCTTACCAAAAATATTGGCGGGGATCACACCTTCTCGGCGCAGCTTTTTAACTTTCTTTCCCGTTAAGGAACGCTCTTCTACATTTAATTCTGGTCTAGACATACAGAGGTATTATAAGCAAACTTGTAATTGTTCAATTATAGAGTGAGTGTCAAGCCTACAGCTTGGCAGTATCTAGGATTTGGTTTGTGGTTGGGGCTCAACAATTTCTTTTTTGACTGGCTTTTTGTAAAGCGCGCGGACACTGGCGACTTTGATCTTTTTCGCTTCCTCATGGATATCAAGCACGTCATCAGCGGTTAGATTGTTGAGAGAGATTGTTTGGAGCTGTTCTTTTAGCATGTCTTTTTCAAGTGAAACACTGGCAGCTAACATTTGTTCACGAGAGCACTTGGGGCAAGTATACTGAGCGATCAAGGAGTTATCTGATTCAGAAATAATTTCCAGATTACCGCTTTTGAAAGGCTCCTTACAGGTACATTCCCATTCCTTGCCAAACTGCTCGACAAACAAGCGCATTAGCTTTCCATTCATCAACCTAGAGTATACCAAAACAATCAAGAGTACAAAAGCCCTCAAAGAGGCTCATTGATTTTCTAGTTTACTCAGAGTCTCTTTAATGCTCTCGGACAATTGCTCATTTTCCTTCTCGAGAGTTTCAGACTGCACAACCAGAAAGCTTTTTGAAGGAGCAATAGTCCCAACCAGCTCTTTTTCGTTTAGATTCCCTAAATCTAGTTTCACCACACTGATCTGATCCTCCGCGGCAGAGAGATCATCAAGGGTGTCCTCTAAGCTCTTTTTTGCCTCCGCAGCGGTAAGATTGGGATTGTCCGCACTTGAGAAAAGTTTCTGACCTGCAGCGGAAGAGAGCCGAATTGATTGTGCCAAAGCCGCGCTGGTGGCAAAATCTTGGTCAAGAGCCTGCTCCCCCTTGGCTAACCAGAGAATTTTCAGTGCCCAGTTTACGTTGCCCAAAGAGTTGGCCGCGGTTTCAAAATGCTTTTGTGAAGAAAGGGAAACTTTGCTCGCCTCCTCGTTTTGATTGTTCTCAAAAGCACTCGTCGCCTCTTTTAGTTCACGAGTGCCTAAGTAACCATTAACACCAACTGAAAAAAGCGGGTAAACCAAGACACTGAAGATCAAAAGGGCGGAAAAAGTAAACACCGCGACTCGCACTAAAGTTGCGCTTCTACTCCTCTTTTGCTTTGGGCTCTTTTCTGCCGCAACTTCTTTGGTCGGAGTCAGTGGAGCTTGTTCTGCAGCCCTTTGCTCAGGCTCATTCTCAACAACCGTGGTTTCCGGATTGCTCTTGATTTGAAAACTCTGTAAGGTCGCACCAATCCCTTCGGCTAAAGAAACTTTAGGGTTCCAGCCGAGTTTTTCTTTGGTGTTGTCCAAGTCAAAATGGTCCGTTGAGAACTCTAGATTGTCTTTTTCTTTTTTATGCTCAATTTCTGCTTCAGGAGTAACTTGCTTGATCGTGTGAGCAAACTTTTCCAGAGTAACCTTGTCCGGATGAACTAAAATGAAAATTTCCCCGTTAAAGTCTCCAACCGCCGCTTTGATCAGACTAAAAATCAAATCAGAAACATAAGTGGGGTGGATGATCTTGAGACCATCGCCAACTAGGGTTAAGGGTCTCCCCTCCAAAGCCTCTTTAAGTAGGTTGGCAATTTCGTCTCCGCGCTCAAGATTCATTTTCGGCCCGTAAGCGTCTTTCAGACGAATTATGGTCACCGCCACTTTAAATTTGTTGTAGTACTCAAAGGCAAGGGCCTCGGAAAATCTTTTCGCCTCATGAGAAGAGAGAATTGCCTCTTCCCCAGGAGTTTTACCAAAATAGTAACGCAGGGAGCTTGAGGAGATTGCCCCGCTGTAGAGATCGGCTGAGGAAGCGAGGATAAATTTGGCACCCTGTGCCTTTGCCAACTCTAAAAGCTCTCGGGTCCCTAAAGAATTAACCAACAAAGTGTCAAGCGAAAAGCTTTTTTGACTCTTGTACTCCTCGACCGCCGCGAGATGAAAAATATAATCGAGTTTCACACCCTCGGGTAAAACAACTGCCGCATTGTTGATGTCGGCTTCAATAAAGGTAAAGTTGGGTGAGGTGAGCAAGTCTTTGAGATTTTCTTTTTTCCCCGAGGAGAGGTTGTCAACTGCAAGGACTCGGAAATTCTGGGAGACTAAGGTCGAGCAAAGCTGTGCTCCAATAAAACCAGCCGCCCCGGCAACAAGTGCTGTGGGTTGAGAGTTTTTAACTGTTTGGGGGGCAGTTTCTGGCATAGTTGTTTGAGTCCTTCGAATTTTACCCAAACAAAGCTATCTTCGTAAAGACTACTAAACTCCCTCAAAAGAGTGCTTTTTGGTATAAAGTAGAGATTAATTTTGATCTAGTATTCGATTGACCTCAAAATCCGCTTCCTTGTTCTGCTCACGGGGAACGTGTTGGTAGGTTACTTTCGCAAATTTTTGCTCGTAGCTTTTGATTTGGCTGATTAGCTTCGCCAGGTCAGGGTTTTTGATTCTAAACCTACCGGTGAGTTGGTTGGCGATTAGGTTTGAGTCTGTATAAAAATTAATCTCAGTTTCTTCTGGTTTGTACTTATCTGAAGAAACTAGACTTTCGTAGGCGAGCAAGAGTGCGGTGTACTCAGCGACATTATTGGTCGCGATACCTAAATATTTCCCGCAGATTTCCTGCAGATTTCCCGCAGCATCTTTGATCACTGCGGCCGAAGCGGCTTTACCAGGATTGTTACGGGATCCCCCGTCAGTATAGATGACAACTCGGCTCATTTTTTGAAAATTTTTATTCTTCGGTTGGGCTCTTCACCTTCAGATTCGGATTGATAGTCCGGATAGTTCTCACCCAGAATAACATGGACGCTGCGTCGCTCTGAGGCACTCATTGGCGGCAAGCTCTCCTCACTCCGGCTACTTTGTTCAATCGACTCAATCGCTCGCTTGAGCATTTCTCCCAGTTTTTCTTCTCTTTCTGCTTTGTAAGAACCGATATCAACCAGCACTCTGGTCCACTCTTCTTTGTTCTCGCGATTAACCATCAGAGACAGGAGTAGTTGCAAGCTCTCCAAAGTTTGGCCGTGGTAGCCAATCAAAGCTCCCAGGTTTTCACCTTTAATACTCAGCTCGACCACCCCGTCTTTTTCCTGGGCGTCTACTTCGGCGCTGAGCCCGATTTTTTTAATCAGCTCCACAGCTAATTTTTTTGCTAACTTCTGCGAATCAGATACAGCCATGATTTTAATCCTCCTGGGCCGGCAATTTGATACTGTTGAATAATACCAACTAGGGTGCTGACCAGCCAATAGAGAGCGAGTCCAGCGGGGAACCGAGTCCCTGACCAAATAATGATCAAAGGTAGTAAGTAAACTAATTGTCCTTGGCTACTATTAAGTGCCTCGGAGAGATCGGCCTTTTCTTTGACCTCCGTTTTGGAATCGCTTTTTTCTTCAACCAAAGGCTCTGGCAACATCATCTTGGATTGAATCAAAGTAGCCACTCCAGTGAGGATGACCAAGATTCCCGGGATTGCGATTGGGATTCCTTGGAGGTGGAAAACATTGGGCTTAGCGAGATCCCACCACAAAAAAGTTGTGTCGACGCTAGGAGTGTGAATCAGTTTAGTCAAGGCGTTGAACAGAATAATCGCGATCACCAATTGGATCACCGGCGACAAACAGGAAGCCAAGGGGTTAAAGCCAGCTTCACGATAAAGTTTGCTCTGCTCCTCAGCAGCTTTAGTACGATCCTTCGGATACTTTCTTTTTATTTCATCTAGTTTTGGTTTGAGCTCTTTAAGAACTTTGGTTTGATTGAGAGAAGTTTTTAAAAAAGGGTAGAAGGCCAAGCGGGAAACTACACCAATAAAAATAATGGTCAGCCCCAGGCTGCCACCAAAAAGATTTGTTAACGCAAGTAGTAGGTTTACGAAAATCTGCATTTTTTAATAATTACTTGACGGCATCGTAGCCACCGTCGTTAAAAGGATTGCAGCGGAGAATCCGCCAGGCTCCTAAAAAGCTGCCCTTGATTATACCATAGCGCTCGATTGCCTCGTAGGTATAAGCCGAACAGCTTGGAGAAAAGCGGCATACTCCTTGGAAAAGGAAGATATTACTGGAGATGTATTTTTGATAAAGCCTGATTAAGGCTAGAGCGTATTTCTTCATTGCTGGCTTTGGCAGCGGCTGGATAGAGGATAATAATAATTTCCAGGCTTCCCTTGGCTTCTTCAAGCTCTTTTTGGAGTAATCTCTCGAGATGGCGACGTAAGCGGTTTCTCAGTACTGCTTTACCGACTTTACCACTAATTATAAAACCAACTCGGCAGGAGCCCTCGGCGGAGATCTTTTTGGCAATTAATTTAAAGAGGGTCGTGTTAACTTTGTAGTCGGGGTAGTTGCGATTCCAACTTGGTGGAAGTTTGAGTCTTAATTTCGAAGGTAGCATGGGTGCACTAAACCGCTAATTTCTTACGTCCCTTAGTCAAACGTCTTTTCAAGACTGCTTTTCCAGAATTCGATGCAGTGCGGGACAAAAACCCGTGTTTTCTTTTTCTTTTTAACTTCTTTGGTTGGTAAACTCTTTTTGGCATAGTCAGAGGCGAGTATAAAAGATTAACCCGTGCCTGTCAAATAGTAGTACTGATACAGAAAGGTCCTTTTTATACACAGTTGACCTATGTGGATAACTACGACTAATATCTCTTTACTGAATTTAATTTACTCGGAAGCACTTTCTCTGCTAACTATTCATGGATAAGAAAGAACTCTGGAACAGCGTTCTCGCTGAACTGCAATTAACAATTTCCTCGGCCAATTTTCAAACTTGGTTTCGTGGCAAAACTGAGATAGTCGAGCTTCAGGTCCCACTAGTCGTGGTGGGCTGCTCTTCACCTTACGTACGGGATTGGCTGGAGCAGCGCTATTTGGGTCAGATTAAAGGGGTGGTGGACCGCCTCATCGACCAATCGACCTCGATCACTTTCGTAGTTTCTCCTTCACTAAATGTACCAGCCACCAAGACCACTTCAAGCAAGACCGCCGAGGAAACCGAGACTCTTTTTGTTAAAGAAGACCTGGGTAAGCTTTCAGAAAAATTGACGACGGCCAAGCTCAGCCCTGGCTATACTTTTTCTAACTTTGTCGTCGGCGGAAGCAACCAACTTGCTTACGCGGTGGCCACCGCGGCCGCTGAGGATCCTGGCAAAGCCTACAACCCAATTCTTTTCTACGGTGGTGTGGGGCTGGGGAAAACCCACTTGATGCAATCAGTGGGCAACGAAGTAGCGCGGAAAAATAGCAAAGCTAAAATCCTTTACGCTACTAGTGAAGACTTTACCAATGACTTGATGGAAGCAATCCAAACTAAACGCACCCGGGACTTTCGTGACAAATACCGCTCTCTTGATGTTCTGCTGCTGGATGATGTTCAGTTTATTGCCGGCAGGGAGAGCACTCAGGAAGAGTTTTTCCACACCTTCAACGCTCTTTATTCCTCCCACAAACAAATTATCCTCACTTCCGATCGCGAGCCCTCTGAGATTGCCAAGTTAGAGTCCCGTTTGCGAAGTCGCTTCAGCGGGGGGATGATCGCAGACATCCAACCCCCGGATACTGACATGCGCGAGGCGATACTAGAATCAAAAATAAAAAGGTTAAATATTGATATCCCAAGCGAAGTAGTCCACTACTTGGCCGGCTCGGTCGGAACCAACGTTAGAGAACTGGAGGGGAGTTTGACCCACTTAGCAACTGTTGCAAAGGTCAGACAAACGGATCTCTCCCTAGAGTTGGCTAAAAGTTTCGTCGACCAGAGGAAATCCCGCGCTCTTGCCAGTAGAGTCGAACCAAAAGAAGTTTTAGAAATTGTTTCCGACTACTTTAATGTCAAACAAAGTGAGATCAAAGGCAGCAGCCGGGTTGCGAAAATTGTTTTACCCCGGCAGATTACGATGTATTTACTTCGCACTGATCTTGGCATACAGTATGAAAACATCGCCCAGTACCTAGGGGGCCGAGACCACTCAACCGTGATGCACGGAGTGGAGAAGATCGGGAAAAGTGTGGAAAGCTCGGACAAGTTTCGCGGATTAGTTGCGGATATCCGCGCCAAGCTTTACAACTAAGTTACTTTTTCCACACCCTGTCCACAAAAGAGTAAACAGCACTCAAGCGCTCTTTTCCGGAGCAAATAAGGCCGAAAGCACAGGGTACACAGGTGTGGGTTATCAACTTTTCCACTGTCTCTACTACTGCTACTGTTTTAATAAGTAATAAATAAGTAACAACATTATGGAAGCAAAAACTACTAAAATTCTCACTGAAAACTTAAAGACAGCGGTCAATATCGCTAACCGTTTTGTCTCCTTGCGCCCTTCAGTTGCCGCTCTCGGCAACATTTTATTAAAAAGCAGCAAGGGGAAGATTGAGTTCTTTTCGACCAACCTAGAGAGCTCGATCGCCCTAAGTGAGGTGGCAAGCGGAGAAGACTGGGAAACAACAGTTCCAGCTAAAATTTTTGTTGAGCTGGTCAACACCCTTAAAGAAAAGGAAACTAGCTTAGCGGTTGAAAAAGAAACACTGCAGTTAGTCAGTGGAGCGACCAAAGCAACTTTCAACACAATCGCTGCTTCCGAGTTTCCCACTATCCAGCTCTCCGGTGACAAGCTGAAAAAAGACCTTTCCCAAAAAACCCTCGCCGAGATAGTCGGTAAAATTGCCTTTGCCGCCACAGTTGAAGAGACCAAACCAGTGTTAACCGGCATACTCATTCGTAGTAAAGGAGGCAAAACCTTACTAGTCGCGACCGACAGCTATCGTTTGGCAATTGGAACTTTGAACGAGAGCCTTGGAGAAGAGGAGATGCTGGTGCCCGCCAAGACTTTGGTTGAGGCTCTCAAAATCGCCGGAGAGCTGCAAGAAGAGAGCATTGGTATCGGAACCTCCGAGGAAAACAACCAACTTCTTTTTGCTGGGGACAATTTCCAGATCGCCACCCGACTAATTGATGGAGTTTACCCAGCCTACGAGCAAATAATTCCGGACACTTTTGTCGCTTCAGTCAAAGTCAGCAAAGACGCACTTACCGACGCTCTTAAAACCGCTTCAGTCCTTTCTCGGGACATTGGTAATGTCGTCAGACTAAAACTTAAAGCCCCACAACAACTAGTGATCGAAGGTGACACAGCTCAAATTGGTCAAGCGGTCACCGAGGTGGAAGCAGAAGTCACCGGAGAGGAGCTTACTGTTGCCTTCAACTCAAACTTTCTTCTCGACGGGCTCTCTTCACTAAAAGAAGCTGAGGTGGAAATTAAATTTTCCGGAGTGCTCAAACCCGCCGTTTTTGAAAACAGTAAAAAAGATTTTAAATACGTAGTCATGCCAGTGAGAGCGCAACGTTGAAGCAATGTTTCTAGAAAAGCTGCAACTCCTAAACTTTCGAAACCTCGCCAACCAAAAACTAGAATTCAAAAATTCCATTAATGTAATCTATGGGGACAACGCCCAAGGAAAAACTAATCTGATCGAAGCAATTTACCTTCTTTCTGGGAGCCGCTCAATGAGAGCTAAAACAGACCACGAACTAATTGCTTGGGGCAAAGAGAAAGCAAAAATCTCTGGTAAAGCTGACTTTTTGGATCTTGAACTCACTGTCTTCCCAAATCAGAAGAAACTCTTGATCAATAAACAAGAAAAAAGACTAACTGATCTGATCGGTACCTTTCTAACCGTACTTTTCACGCCCGCTGAGGTTGAGATTGCTTCTGGATCGCCGGACCGGCGACGCCGCTTTTTGGATCAGTTTGCCGCCAATCTTTCGCGAGAGTACTTAGTCTCTTTGGGCAAGTATCAAAAAGTTCTCCGCGCGCGCAATGGCCTCCTCTGGCAAATTAAAAACGGACGAGCGCATGACCTGAGCGTTTGGGATGAACAGTTGGCTACTCTTGCGGTTGAGATTTGGAAAAAAAGAGTCTCGTTAATTGAAGAGCTCAATACCGAGATAAAAACCGTGAGCCGAAAACTCCTCAGTGGGGATCTCAAGCTCTTTTACGAGCCGCCAATTGCAGTTGGTTCTACTAAAAATATGAGAGAGGAGTTTTTAAGACTGCTTCAAAAGAGCTCTTCTGAAGAAATAAGGAAAGCGCTCACCCAAATTGGTCCGCAAAGGGACGACTTTAAAATTATTTTGGATTTAGAAAAAAACGACAAAATTGTTTCTAAAGACTTAGGGATCTACGGGTCACGCGGGGAGCAGCGCTCTGCGGTGATTTGCCTTAAGCTCGCGGAAATTGAGCTGCTCACCGCTGCGAAAGAAACTAGACCAACGCTTTTGCTCGACGAAGTGTTAGGCGAGCTAGATCCCAAACATCAGCAACTCTTAGTGCGCCAGATTCGTAAAGGTCAGGCTTTTTTAACTAGTGCCAACTACACTGAATTAAAAAAAATATTAGGAACCGGCTATAAAAGTTTTGAAGTGAAAGACGGAGCAATTACCCCGGTGGCTGACTAGGGGGCTGGCCCTCCGGTGGGTTCTGTGGTTCAGGGTTTTGTACCGGTTCGGGTGGTTCTTGTTGTGGTTGCTGCTGTTGCTGGGAGTTTAGCTCAGCTGGATTAGAGGTGATCAGCACATGTTCATGAGGGGCGGCCTGAACTCTGATTGCCACGTGGTTGCTGCCGGCAAAGAAAAGCCCCTCCCCAATATCCGCCGCTAACAGGAGATTTCTTTCCCCTTCCGACAAATAAAAAGTATCAACAATCTGATCCACACTGGCCGAGGACTGCTTGAGCAGAATTTGGATAGAGGAATTGGTCACGATCGCTTTACCGTAATCAGATACCAGGAAATCCTCTACGTCTTGGGTTACGGTAGTTAAACCCAGATAATATTTCCGCGCCCTTTTTGCAATTGAGTAAACAAAAGAAGCACTGTCAGGGTGTTTCATCATATACCAAGCCTCGTCGATGATCAGAAGCCTTTTCTTGCGGTCCTTTTTAATTTTGGTCCAGATGTAATCAAGAATGATAAACATCCCGATTGGTCGTAGCTCATCTTCCAAATCACGAATAGAAAAAACTGTGAAAGTGTTTTTAATATCAATGCTTGAGGACTGATCAAAGATTCCCGCTAGTGAGCCTTTAATAAACTTCTCAATTCTCTCAGCCATGGTTCGAGCTTCTGGCTCTGCGCTGTTGAGCAAGACTTCGTAAAGATCTTCGAGCACTGGAGCAGGACGGTTTTGGGTCGCCGCGTCCGGAGTGATGCCCTTGAGTTTATAAGTGGTGATGAGTGCGCGATCGAGTATCGCGTCTTCAGTGGCAGTTAAGTTGCCCAGAATAATTCTGAAGAGAGAGTGTAGGGAAAGAATTTTCAAGCCCAACTCGTTTTCCCCTTCAGTGTAGACACCAGAGAGATCAAAAGGGTTGATCTTGGAGCTCTCCTGACCAGAGAATTTAATGTACTCTCCTCCGATTGCGTCACAAAGAGTCTTATACTCATCTTCTGGGTCAATAATAATTATTTCTGTGCCAAGCATCAGAGAGCGCAAGGCTTCCAATTTGGTCATGTAACTTTTTCCCGCCCCGCTTTTTGCAAAAATCACACTGTTAGCGTTTTCTAGGCTGAAACGATCAAAGATGACGAGGGAGCCGTTGTGCTCGTTAATTCCGTAGAGAATCCCTTCATTGGCAGTCAGCTCTGAAGAAGTAAAAGGAAAAGTAGTTGCCAGAGAAGTGGTGTCCATGTTGCGGGTGACCAAAAGCTTATCGGTGAAAGTTGGCAGAGTCGTCTGAAAACCCATTTCCTGCTGCAGAGTAGCGTGTTTGGAGATGATCAAGAGAGAGCCAAGAGTCGACTCAATCTGTTTAGTGATAGCGTTGAGCTCTTCCAGACTTTCGGCGGGGATGGTGATATAGAAAGAAAATTGGAAAAACCTTTCGATTCCGGCGACGAGCTGCTCTTGCAAAGACTGCGCGTCCTCGAGAGCGATTCGTACGGCTGGGTCGATCACCCGCCCTTTTTCAAAGTCACCTTGAACAGTTGCCTCCATCTCGGCAATCTTCCGGCGCAAATCATCCAAAATACCCTTGGCCTCTACGGGGTAATAGTAAAAAGAAATCTCTAAGGTGTGGTCAAAGTTGATGATCGGGGCGAGCCAGTTGGCACCAACAAAACGGGGGTAGCCACTAATAAACAAAGTCCGGTAGTAAGTCTCACCAACTCTGATGTGATCAAAATCTACCTGCAAAGCAGGGGGAGCGATAATGTCTTTTACATCAAACATTCCTCGCCCAAGAGTATTTTTAACTTTTTCACGAGTTTGGGCCAGCTCAAGATCTTCTTTAGTAGGCTGCTTTTTCTTGCCGCCGAACAAGGCCATCAACTACCTTGCCTTTCTTCCTGAGGAGGTGGGGTGCTATTGCCCGTTGAGGGCTGAAGTGCTGGCTCAACTATTGGAGTAGTGTACTCGGTCGTGTTGAGAGCCGCCTTCTGCTCCAAGGAAACATCAGGGTTGTAGAGATCGTAGAAAAACTCAACTAGCTCTTCAGTGGACAGCAAGTGGGCTTTAACACCTATCCTGGAGACTTGTTTGGTGAGGTGATCGACCTTTGGTCCTAGATTGGTCTTGGCTTTTTCAAGAATATGCCATTTGTCCTCGACGGGACCTTTTTTCACAAACAAACTTGGAATCGTTAAGGCCTGCTGCAGAGTCGTCCCTGCAAAAGGAATAACAATATAGAAGCGCTTGTCCAAAATTTGGTTTTGTGAGACAAGCTGTTGGATAAAACCAGCGTATAAGCTGATTTGACGAGCAATCTGTTGGTTGGGTGTTTTTTGTTGCGCTTCGGCGAGCCGGCCTAAATAGTTGGAAATATCCATTTTTTTAGAACGTACCAAAACCTGGATTGGATAGGTCAGAGAGTTGAGCAGAGCCGCGTAAGCAAAAATCATCGCGTCTTGCTCTCTTTCCGAAAGCAGATCAAAGTTCACTGCTGAAGTTTGTAAGATGGCGATCGCATTACCGTTTTTTAGAATTACAATATTATCGCGGATATCTTCAACGTCTAGGTGTTGTTGGGTTGAGGGTAGTGGTTTTTTGGCAGCCATTTTTGTTTGGAAAGCTCTCCTAGCGAGCCTTAATTTCGACCGGAGGCATAATGGCTCCGGTAACGTCGATCTCTATAATATCAAAATCGTAACCGTCTTTCTCAAGCTCTAATGTGTAAACTCCGTCAGGAACCGGCGTCGAGAGAGCAAATTGCCCAATCTTGTTAGTCTTGAAGGCCCTCACTGGGTTACCGTCGTTGTCCTTAACAATTATAACTACGGTGTCTAAGAGCAGACCTCGATTGTCTTTAACGATACCATTAATCACATTAGGGATTTTGGGAGTATTGGGAAGCATTTTTCCGTAAGCTGGTTGAGCTTTGACCACTGGTCGAGAACGCTCCTCAAGTTTTTTTGCCTCCCTCTCCCTCTCTAAAGCTTTAATCTCCGCGATTATTCTAGCTTTTTCCTCTGGTGTTTTCTGAACCTTTTCTTGTTGTTTTAATACTTCAACCTGAGGATTGACCACACCAGTAGCAATAGGTTGTGGTTGTGCTGGAGGTGAGGTTGGAGCGGCTGTTGCAGGTGGTTTCTCACCAAGTCTAGAAAGCATTGATTGAAGCTCTAAGTTGACTTTGCGGCGGCTGGCAGTAGCCTCAATTTCATTATACTGGCGGGAAATACTGGTTTGCTGCTCCAGATTTTGAAGTTTTTGCATCATGGCGCTTCGTTCCTCACCCGAGAGTTGATCAAGTTCTTTGTTACCCACCGTGGTTAACGAGGATTTCAGCTGGGTCATTTTGGTTTTGAGAGATTCGTCCGTGACATCAGCTTCCGCTGGTTCTTTCTGCTCTACCTTTTGCTCTGCCGCCTCAGCTTGCTCCTTGGCTTTCTTTGCGGCTTCCTCTTTAGCCTTAATCACTGATTCTTTGACCGCCTCTTCTCGGGCCGCTGTCTCGAGGATTTGTCTCTCGATATCATTTTGACCACTAACCGTTGCCGCAGTCGCTACCGTTGGGAGATTTTCCTTTGGCTTGGCAGTTGTCGAAACCGGAATCGCGGTAATATTTAAAGCTGCTTCTGGGTTACCGGGTAAGACCTTAGGTTGTCCAACCACAATATTAGCGGGAACCTCTTTAGTCACACCCTTTTCTATCCCCTGATTAGAAGAAGTCAAATTCACACTCGCAGAAGCAGAACCTTGTTTGGCCAGTGCTTCCGAGACTAGTTTTTCAATCATTCCTGAGTCTATCTCAGAAGTCTTTTTGTCTACTTCCAACCGAGCCTTTTCTTTGGCAACTTCCGCTTCGACGATTTTTTTGACTGCTTCTTGATCTAGAGATTGAGGCTGGGCTTTGAGGGCCTCGTTGGCAGCTTGTTTCAATTGCTCAGGATTTGGAGGCAAGGTTTTTTCTTTAATAACTTCCGTTTTCTCAACCACCGGAGCAGGATTGGTCACCGACGTGTTCCAGGTCGGGCCAGCGCTTGAAGTAGCCGCAGTAGAGCTTACTTGTGGTTGAGTTTGTGTTGGAGCTGTGGTTGCTGTCGGAAGCGGTTGAGAGATAGGTAGCTTTGGTTCTGCTGGTTTGGCAATCTCGGCTGGTTTGGGAGCAGCCTCAAACTTAATTTCCAGCTCTTTGGGTTTGTGATGAAGTTTTTCGTGGCGGGCCCGGTGGCCTTCCAAACCTTCCACCTTATCCCCTAACCAATCAGTTTTCTGTTTCAAGTATTTCAAAGCAATTGTGTGGCTGTTGACTAGATCAGTTAGCGAGCCCCTCCAGGTTTGAACCGCCTCCATGACTTTCTGATCGTAGTCAAGCTGTTCTGAGAGAGCCGTTAGGGATTTCTGATTTCGCTCCTTCTCCAGCTGCAGAAAAGTTTGGTCCAGGTGAGAAACCTCTTTAGTCAAAGTTTCGATTTCTTGCTCTAATTTAGTGATATGGCTGGCAAACTCTTCTTTGGGTGGCTCTTTTGGTGCTTCCTTAACTTTTTGTACCACAACAGGCTCAGGTATCACTGTTTTAGGCACGCTAGCCACCTCTGGTCTCACCTCCACAGGCTTGGGTGTCTGGGCTTGGGGCAGTGCGGCTGGGCTCACTTGGGGGAGCGGGGCTGGCCTCACTGGAGCTAGTACAGGTTGGATCATTGGTTGAACAACTGGGGCAACAGGCTGCGGAGGTGTTTGAAGCTGAACCTGTGGCAACGGGACCTTCTTGATGCCGCCAGGAGCTTTGGCAGGCTCGGCAGGGAGGTTTTTCTGCTTAGTGATCTCGGAAGCGATTTTCTGCTTTAGTTGTGAAAAAAGTTCTTGATTGATCTGTTCGATTTGCTTGCGAAGCTCCTCTGAACGATACTTTGCTTGTTCAGGAGTAAGCTGGACTACTTCTGGTTTTTTGATGGCTGGTTGAGTTTGGGGAGCTCTTTTTGTCTCCGTCAGGCTCTGTACTTGCGGAGTAGTGGGAGAGTTTACTTTCGTGCGTATTTGTTCGTGAAGGCTGCTACCGAGTTGAATGACCCTTTCACCTCGGATTGAAATCTGACCATTTTGACCCAAAGCAGAAGTAGAGACCGCGCGGTTTTGAGTGTTTTTGACAGGACGAACGTAAAGGTTGGAGCCTCCGGAGGCTAGAGTTGCCGCGGGTTTGAAGCTGACTTCTGAGGCCAAAGTAGCTTGGGAGGAAGCTTTGTGCAACACTGAGCGTGGTTTTTCCGCTGGCAAGTATCGGCTGCTCTCTGGTGCTTGGTTAACCTTGCTTCTTAAAGTTGCATTAACCCCAGTCTGTGAATTCATCCGCTACCCTCCCCGGCGGAACGGTTTTTCGCACTATCGACGACCTCGGCCATTCTCTGGAAACCTACAGTAGCAGGATTAAACTCTCCTTCTTTAGGTTGTAGGCTTGGAGCGGCAAAAACCTGGCTTTCGCTAGTGGCTGAGTTGAGGTTGAGGTTAGTCAGACGCCTTTCCTCGTTGATATCAAGAATACTTTTGGAAGCACCCTTGCGGTGGGTCTGCAAATAAAGCTTCAACTTACTGGGATCAGAGTAAATTTTGGGTTCCACGGCTGTCGCTTGGCGGTGCAGGTAAATCGAGAATTGAGGCTCCAAAAAGCCAATCTCTTTAGGCTCGTGGTGCCACACCCGTGTGTTCGGAGAGTAAACCGTCTTGAAAAAAGCCGCAATCCAGCGTTCAAAAGGCATATTGTTAAAACTAACAAAAGCTAAAGCGATCGCAAAGAGTCCTACTGGACCACCCACGAGCAAAACAATAGGAAAAGGTAATTTTGAAGAATAAAGAATAAAAATAAAGATCGCGGCGGCGGCTAAGTAGCCAAATTGCCGAAGGGTCAAGAAACCAATTAATTTGAACTCAAATCCAGTAATATTTTGTGGAACAGGATGGCTTTGCATAGATAGACTTTTTGGCTTTCTTTTGTGTGCACTAATTATGCCTAAACTGTAGCTAAAAAACAACCCGTAACAAAGTGGATCAATTACCCTCTGATAAACCACTCACTGAAAGTAAATGATAGTTATAGGGTTGACACTAGCTTTGTTTTGTGCTAAAATCGCTCAACAATTTTAAGGAGCAGTTTTTGTGGATAAATTGATTATTAAACTCATTAAGAAGAAGACCTCAGGAGGAATCCCGATTTAAATCGGGAGGCCCAGCGAAAGCTTGGGCAGCAGGCTTCTGAGGACATTATGTCACCGGAAGCCTGTTTTTTTGTGAGTAAAAGGTACTTTTACAAGTTAATAGCTTGTTTTGAAAGGAAAGAAACTCCTTGAGTCTCGTCTTGGGGTATTTGGGTTGAAGAAAATTCAGCCTAGCTACCCCTTGATGAGATTGCATATTGCATTTCATCTGAGGGGTTAATCGTGCAACCATCTCCCGTGCGCTCGCTTTGCGTGCTGCTGGGAAGGTGTTTTACGGTAACCGTTTCGGGTGGTGCAAATGCACCTTAAGTCTGACGACTTTGGATCGTCAAGGAGGATCAGTTATGACCATGGATTACGATGACGAGTATGGTGCTCCAGGACAAAATCCGCGAGACACCAAGGTAATCAGCCTCAGGGACTACGGCGAGGCGACTAAGGGCAAGTTCGATAACTTTTGCCGAGAGAATGTCGCTAAGCGAGCCGTTACCACGAGGATTGAGGATAGGGATATCCCATTCAACTGGGGACGCGGCGGCAACACCGTTTACCTAGATATGGAGACTGGTGAGCCAGTTACCTACGAAGGTGACTGGACTTTCAAAGAGAAGGCATTCACTGACCAAAGGACAGGTAAAATTACCCTGATCCAAGAGGTCGAATACGAGAGAGCCTTGAACGTCTTCGTTTGTGACCTTTGGGACCCCGAGATCGTAGGGACACCCTTCGCTCGGGCACCTTGGGACAGCAGCCGTGTTCGCGTTCTTAGTGAAGAGGAAGTGGAACACAATATTCGGTTGTTGAGCGACGATCAAGAGGCTCGGGAAAAGGCCTATATGGGCAACAGCGCCGACGCAGGCCGGCGTTTGCGACCGCTCCTTCGGTCGTCCCGGAAGATGGTTCAGACAGACGAGCTTTCCGATACTCTTCCTCAAGAAGAGCGTCGGAACCATCACATGGAGAGCCGTCTTAAGGACCACCGAAAGCTTCGTGAGCTGCATCGGCAGAGGAGACTGTATCCAGACGATTTGGTAGAGTACCCGATGACTGGCTGTAGCCCCTTGGGACGGCCAATCGATGACTCGGACCAAACCGGCTGGCTCGATGCACTCTATCGGAGTGCAATCAGGCAACGCCGCGGTAAGAAAGACCCTCTTGGTCTGAACCAGAAGCGGGGCAGAGACCTTCCACCAGGCCTCTTTTATGAAGGTGGCAAGTACAAGGTCCGTATCGGGTCTCTCAACCTAGACGGGCTTCGAGTCCTTGCCCACAACGCAGCTGAGCGCGAAAGCCGCACCTCCAAAGAGTGTTACGAGCAACTCATGGAGGCCTTGGTCCACAAAATGGTCCGAGGAAAAGTGGGTGAAAATGTGGATGAACCGCTCGAAGCGTGCGAAATCATGGCTCGTTACGGTGAGCAAGGCCTTCGTACTGGGTCGAGTAGGTTCTACGAGGAAATCTTCAACCCGAACTCGGACACCTACCGTATCTACCCAGACGATGCTGCTCGTGGACGAGCGTGGCAGCGCCCGAAGGATCCGGACGGCGGTTATGCGTACTTACCGCTGTTTCATCGAATGCAGAGGATCCTCCACAAAGCCTACCATGTAGATCCGGTAGTTACTCCGGTCGACCAATACAACCCGTTCTGGACAACGGCGCAGTTTGAGGTTCGCTACGGAGGACAGAACCGTAAGGACTTCCCGGTTACTGGTGAGCCGTACGACCAAATCCAACAGGAGAAGGCGTATTGGTACACTAAGGACCTGCATGTTCCTAACCGCCTGCACCGCCACCGCGCATGGTTGGATCTGATAAATGGGTTCATCGAAACCAACTTCTACCGGACCTACCCTTCGGAGCAGTACCGGTTTCGCAAAACTCTGTCTAGGCTTTTCGGAGCCCATGACAAGAAGAGCTTTCTCAGCAAAATGAGAGCGCTTCTAAAGATTCGCGATCTGACCATTCACGTTATCTCCTTGCCAATTCCAATTTGGCGCTTTGACGGGCGTCAGTGGAGGCTCGAGCTAGATAACAGTACCTTTGATTATTTCGCGGAGGGTATCGAAGCCTTTCGTGATTGGGTCCGGATGATTGCCGAGTGGCAGCAAGTAAAGGCAATGCTCAACGCCTTTGCTGCCATGAACTTCACACGGGTCACTGCTGATCAAGGGCGCACGCGCGACTTTGGAGGCATTTGGAATGCAGTGCCAATTTGGCAATGCGATGCCTTCTATTTCTCCTGGTTGTTTGCCAACTCCAGACCTGGTGTCAAAGACCAGAACGGCATGCCAATGTTTGAAGGGGATAAAAACCCTGATGGCACTTGGATCTACAACCATAACTTCCGGCGTGTCTGGAAACGTCGTGCACCTATGCCTGTCAAACCCACGAGGGACCGCCCTTCCATCTTGCCCGGGGAAACCCAGGAAGAGTGGCAGGAGCGGGCTGATTTGTGGGACTCCAAGTATCCCGCCCGGCCAGTTCGGCCGACGCTGAATCCTGGAGAAACCGCAGATGCTTTCGTGGTTCGGTTGAAGGACTTCATCAAACTCCTCGGTGATTGGGAAAAGCAAACCGAGGACAGCTGGATCGCAGACATCAAAGAGTACCAGTCAGCCATCAATGCGCGCGTCGCAATCATGGGCTGGGCCTGGCACGATCGCGACCCACTTGCAGATATGCCGCACGACACAGTCTTGCGAGCTTTGTCAGTCTATCGTTGGGCCGACTGGCTAGACATGATTGGTGTCGGAAGAGGTTTCAACAGCCAGCTCGGCGACGGTTTAGTGTCGGACCTCACGACGTTCCTCAAGGAACAGAGTTCCAAGGTTCGAAACTACCGCCACGAGACTGAGGCAATGGAATCTGACGAAGGTGCCCGTTATGACCCGCAGGGTTTTTGGGACTACCTCGGCGGCATCATTCGACCCCACATCGAGAACTTCCTCAACTACCGACTCTTCGGTACGTTTGGTGAAGAACCTGGACCCAAGTTCCTGGACACGCTTTTCGATGGGACTGACGTTTACAACGAAAAGTCGACCCGGGTGAGAAACCAAATCAACCTGATGTGGCAAGAGGCCCCACTGAAGGGAATCAAGCGGCGGGTTCTCAAGGTCTGGGATGACAGTCTTTCCGACCACGTCATCCACATCCGGCCTCTCATCCGGCGCTTTCTTGACGGTTTGCCGGTGGGAGTACTGGATCGTCTCCAGCCTCTCATTCGCGGCCTCAACCGGCGTTCGGACCGACGGATCCGGGAGTGGGCACAACACCTCTCTGTGGGCCGAACCCACGGTAAGCGTGCCTTCACCACAGCCCAGAGGTTTATTGACGAGGGCTACGGTACCAACACCGGCGAGCAGCTCGAGGAAATCGAAAACGGCCAGCCCCGTTTGCTCACGGTTGCGGAATCCGAGCAGAAGCGTCAGGATGACCTTGGCTTCACAACCTGGATGAACTCTCAGTATGACAAGGCCTCTTACTTCATTAAGGGCTTGATCATTAGGGAGCGAAACAAGGCTTGGGTCGACTCGGGCGAAGGGGCGGAGCACGTGATCAAGGCTATCGAGAGTGGTCTCTACCACGAGATCGCCTACGAAATCCTTGAGATCGCCAGCCACCGCGGCCTCATTCTGAAGTCGATCGACTGGTTCCCATCCTTGGATGAGTTCCGGAAGATGTACAAGGAAACGGGTCTGGAGGATAAGTTTGAGGATCGCTGCAAGGCTCTGCTGGGGACAGCGGAATTCCGAGCAGTTATCGAAGGCTATCTGTTCCCGGACATGAAAGCCGCCATCGATCCACTAGCAGCGTAAGTATAGTAGGCCACCCAGAGGAGCAATCCAAAGGGTGGTCTTTTTTTATGATTTTTCACGTTCTGGATGCTCGACATTCTTTATTTCTTCACTATCTGCTGGCTCCACCCCTGGTTCTGGAGTTTTTTGAACCCCAGTAACAAACCGATCCCGCACGTCATCGAAGTCAGCGTGAGTGACTGGTCCAAAAATTGGATTAACATTCTTTGGATTCGCGGCTCTGCCTTGAAATCTTGCAGTGTCGTACTCTTTCAAAATCGCCGCGTCTCGATCTGCTTTGCTCGTCACCCTAGTGTTACCAGACGAGGTTCTTCCTGCCCCTACATCAGGAGAAGCGAAAAATTGCGCGGCTCGAGCGAAAGGACCTTTTTTAGCGACCACGGCAGTGGTCGTAGTTCCAGTAGCCGGATCAAAGTTTGACTCACCCAATCCCCAACCTCCTCTACCCAAAGCACCTTTAAAGGCATTGCCCCAACCCCTTGTCGTATTTACCAACTGTTGACCACCTTGAATGCCCTTACTGACGCTACCAACTGTCTGCAAGCCACTACCGACTGTCGATGCTAGAATCAAAGGAGTCGGGCCTTTGGATTTATCTCTGACCCCAAACAAATCATCCAGCGCGTCGGGCACCTTGGCGGCAAAGTAGAGAATCCCCAAGCCGATCAAAGGACCGATATTCACAAATAAATCAGCGCCTCCTAACGGTGGTGGAGCAGTGATACTGCCATCACCAGTGAGACTAAATACTTTACCAACAGTTAAAAAGTAAGCGCCGAGATAGGCAATTACTAGAATCGCGGGGAAGGTTAAGACCGAGGCGGCCATCCGTTTGAACCAGTTGACCGTAATACTCTCAAACCCGGGTATCGCTCCAACTAGGAAAAAGAAAGGACTGAAAACAGTCAAAACTAGCATGGTGACATAGCGGACGAGAAGCTTCCAAAAAAGCAAGATTGCCAATAAAAAGATCCCAATGCGGATTATTAGTTCAAACCCTAGAGCCGCTAGAAGCGCAATACCAGCGGCCAACCAACCCAACCCCCCAGTAAGTAAACCTCCAATTAGTCCACCAGCAGCAAAGATACCCAAAAAACCAGGCCAATTAAGTACTGGCTTAGCAAAAAAGGCAAATACCGGCAACCAAGTTAGCGAGTTGTGGTCTGGGGTTAGCCTATTGATGTAACCCAAATCTCCGAAGTAACGAGTCACGATACTCACTGATAAATAGATAAAATCAACAAATAAGCCCGCTAAAGCAAAACTAAAAGTGATCAAAATTAAAGCGACCGCAATTCTGGGTAAGGAATTCGTCGCGGTGACTACTGTCTTGGGATCGAGACGGCGCCTAAGCATTACCATGAAGCCAATTATCACTAAAATGATCACTGAGGCAATGTAAGCTAAGTCTCTAATTTTTTGCCAAACTCCTTTGATAACATCACCGATGGTGGTGATCCCCTGACTTTCAGTAGCCTGAGCATTGGCACTACCAATGCCGAGAATATTGTTTTTGGCGATATTACCGACTTCAGTAATTGGATTTACCTGAGGGACATTGGCATAAATAGAGTTGTAACTTCCATCTAAGATATTTAAGGCATTGACTGGTATTTTTGCTTCCGGAGCCATCAAGGGATCAATCTGAGAAAGCTGTTTTTGGGCTTCAGCACACTTAGTTTGAGTGTCACCTGTGGTTCCCTCGCAAGCATTAGCTGTACTCACCCCGCCAACTGCTAAAAGTATGTGGACAGGAAACGTAATACATTTAAAAATTAGTTCAAGGAGCTTACCACTCATAAAAGTCCAAAGGGTCGAGACTATTTCTCCAGCTAGGCTGCAGCCCCCTCCAAAAATAAAGCCAACTCCGGGGACATCACCTAAAACATCACATACATTAGCAACTTGACCAGTCTCAGTCGTACCGTTGGGTAAAGTAACGGTTTGTGGTGTAGGTGTATTTACAGGAAGGTTGGTTGTTGGTGTTGTTGTCGGAGCAACTTGGCTGGGTTGAGAGGTTTGAGTAGGTGAGACAGGTTGAGTTTGAGCGGCAGTTTGTGGCACTAAAGAGAATAGGGAAAAAACTAGCAGTACAAAATAGACTAGAGCATTACGGAGTAGGTGAAGCGTTTGTTTGGTTAAAAAACTCATAGGCAGGGTTTGACTAAATTATAAGTAAAAAAGAGGCCAGAAAGCAAGGGCAAGCTTGTCTTTTGATCTCCCAAAGCTTAAAATTTAGAGAGATTTATGAGCCTATTTCTGCCCGGAACAGCTGCAGTTGAAGATCCAGAAGAAGTCGCCTCCGAACCAGGTTTTGGTGAAGAAGATGGTGCGGATACTGCTGATGCGCTTGATAAACGCATTCAGGCAAATAAAAGTGGGGCAAATGACGAAGAGCAAAAAAGTGGCGGTGGACCAGGGGCCAGTGACCTTTACAATTTAAAGGATAAATTAGCTGGTGGCGGAGCTGAAAAAGGGGCCGAGGGAGCTGCTGCCGGAGGAGGGGTTGCTGAAACCGGGTCAGGCGGAGCCGCCGCGACGGGTGGAGTTACTACAGGGTCAGGAGGGGTTGCTGCGGGAACCGGGGCTGCGGGTGCAGCAACAGGAACCGGGGCTGCGGGTGCAGCCACAGTCACAGGCGCGACGGGGGCCGCTGGTGCGGCCGCTTCTACTGGAACCGCCGCTGGGGTTGTCGCTGGGGGCGGAGCAACAGTTATCAGTGGGCCGGCTGCACCAATAACGGGAACAGCAGTTGCCGTAGTTGCATTGGCCTCAAATAAAAAAAGTAGAAAAGTATTAATTGCAACAATAATCAGTGTTGTAGCCGCAGTGGGATTTTTCTTTGCTCTGCCACTCTTTGTACTTTTTGTTGCCTTTATTCCAATCCTTGGTAGTGGAGGTAATACTGAAGCAGCCGAAGGTCTCCCACAAACACCGGGAGAAAATCAGTATGCGAAGATAGGCAAAACAGTTGAAGCCAAAAGTTTGGCCAAAACCGCCGCTGAAAGTCTCCATCTGGAGAACAACCAAATACCACAAACCCTCAGCTACGCAGTTAATATTCAAGCAAAAGCAAACATTCAAAATGTTGGTTGTACTGATGAGATAACCCTCACTACAAAGGAGGGAGGAATCGAAACTCTGACTCAGCCACCAATTACGGGGTGTCCGACCCAGATGGCTGCCGGGCAAACCTTTAATTTTTCGTTCAACTACGATTTGGCCGCTGACCCGAAATTTCAGGATGCGGTTGTCACCAATAGCTTTGGAATTGGAGCAGTTGCCTCAGGCGTGGGTGCCACCGGAAACCTCGACTACACGATTCCTTTTCGAGATGTAACAGTCAATGTAGTCAATGAAGATGACGAAAAATACAATGTTGCCAACAACCCCCAGTGGCCCAACAACTATGTTTTCACTGATTGCGGTGGAGGACAAACCTGTTGGGATTATTTAAAACAAAAATCAATTCAAGCGGGAGTCAATCCGGCCTTTGTCTTGGCAGTTTGGATCTCAGAATCCGGTGCATCTAGCACTGTCGGAGGACACTTAAGTTGCCCGAACGGTGGTGTAGGGTTACCTCACACGGTCGATGAGTTTAAAATTTCTGTAGATTGTTTTTTACACGGAACTTCCGGCGACCCTTACAAAGGAGCCGCCAACTATCCGGCGGATCAATTTGCCAGAATGATTGATGATTTTTGTGATCCGGGTACTCCAGAAATTTGCTACAACCCCGCCGAAGTCGCCGGAGGTTGGAAGCAATTTCCTACGACGCTTAAGTCCTGGTACAATAATTTAGTTCCTCCGGGTAGCGCAGGGGCGATGACAATAAACACAGGTGGAAGTGTGACACCCTCAAACTTTACCCTTTCGGTTGTAGCAACGGTAACAATCGGAAACGCGGCGGCTAGCTGCTACTCCTTCGTTGGAGATTGGACAGCAGCTGAAAGACAGTCTGAAGAAGCCGCAATCGCCCATATTTCACAGGCGCCAGCACTCCTCAGTAAAATCTGCTCCAAAGGGAGTGTGACGCTGACTCGAGTCCATGGACAAGCTTTCAACACGACCAATTGCCCTGGGAATATCAACATCACCGAGCAAGGGATCGGCAGTCTTAAACAAACTGCCTTCACACTGGCTCATGAGTCTGGACATATACTGCAGTGTCTGGGAGATCCGACTTGGAAAGACTTCCAGAATTTAGCACCTTACGCCTCGGAAGGCTATATTTGTAGCTACCCCTACGAAGCGGTCTTTGGTCACAGCGAAGGAGTGTCAAGCGAAGATTACGCTGAAATGATCGGGATCTATGTGAGCTGGCCCAACTTTCGAACCAGTCTTTGTGGAGTGATCAACATGCCGACCCAGTACCCTCTTCACTATAATTTTGCCAAGGACAAACTCTTTGGAGGTTACCAATTTACTAAATGAAACAACTTTCACTCAGCGAGGTGTCAAGCTTTCTCAAACAAAAAGAAGTAATAGGGGTAGCAACATTGATAATTGTAATTGCCGCCCTTTCTATCTTTGAGATTGTCTCTTTGCAAACTAAAGCCTTGGGTTGGCAAGACCAGATCTTTCCGGGTAAAACTACCAAAAAACAACTTGAAAAAATAGTCGGAAAACCAGTACGCGAACAAACTAAAGAAGGACTGGAGATCTGGAGCTATAGTAGCGGTAATCGTTTTAGATTAGTTCAAGTAACTATGCGGAAAGACAAAGTTATTTTGGTAGTTGAACCGGTTTTGGATGATAAAAAACTTATAAGTTTTCGAGACAAACTAGGTAAAGAAGAGGCAGTAATCTACGGAAAGTATGGGACTATTATCCCAGCTTATTTTTGGGGGAGTAAAGGAGTGTTACTTTTTGCTTCTCCAGAAAACGGAGAAATCTCGGAGATCTGGTACTTTCCAAGAAGTAATCTAAACGGTTTCCTTCAAGACAATCCAGGTTTCAAGATACAACCAACAGTTGCCCCCTAAGTTTAGTTACTATGTATTTGGCAAAAAGTAGCCGCGTTACTGCCAACAGTAGGTAGACAAAATCTTCCTAACCCAGGAACTTGGACAAAGCCAACGATAAGAGAAATTATCAAATAGGCGGCTAAGATCAAAATCAAACCCACAATTGCCCAAGTGAGACTGGCTCGAGCAGCCGTTAAGGCTTTTGGATCACCTTGAGCGGTAATATAAGCAATTCCTCCCCTAATCAGCATAATCAAAATTGCAAAACCAGCAAAAGTTGCAATGATAGAAGTGAGATTGGCGAAAACTACTACTAGATCTGACAATTGGGCAAAGCCACCGGTTTCCGGGACTGTCGTTGCCGCGAGCACATTTTTAGGAAAAAGCAGAAGAAAGGAAGCAATAAGAGGGGCGAGGCGAAATTTCATGTGAACTCTACTGAACTGTTGGTTAGCCACCAACTGTGTTTGGCGCAGTCGGAAATTTAAAGTTGAAAAGATTGATCCCGAAAACTTGTCCTAAGATCAAAGTGATTGCAAAAGCGGCTACTACGACGATTAGCCCGACTACCGCAGCGGTGATACGGTCCCGCGCGGCTTGAGCGGCTTTTACGTCCCCTCCAGCGGTGATCCACTGAATACCACCGATAACAATGAAGACAAAGGTGAGAAGACCAGCGAAGAAGAAAAGTAAAGCTAGAGCGTTACTCATCAATTGACCGAGATTGGGAAAAGAGACTTGATTGATGTCAAAACCTTGAATATCCCCACTTGGGGCTTGGGCGTGAACCGGAGAGACCAGAGAGAGAAGGGCTATTGTTGATGAGGCAAGCGAGATAATTTTGTTTCGCATCAATTGATTAATTATATTCATAACTTTTAAACAATTACAAGTGGTTTCTTCTAACTAAATTTAAAGCCGGAAACTATTGAAATCCCAAAAACTTGCTGCAGTATCAGAGCAATTGCATAAGCGGCGACGACAATAATTAACCCAATTAGTGAATTGGTTATCCGTCTGCGGGCTGAGTCAATTGCCTTTGGATCTCCTCCTGCGACGATCCACTGAATGCCGCCGATGATAAGACTAAAAAACATCGCCACGCCGGCAACAAAGAAAGCTAGTGTTAGTAAGGTCTGAAGGATTTGACCAAGATTGGTAAAACCGGAAAAATTTGGAATAGTGAAAATTGGTTCGTTCATCCCAGTCTGATAAAGCTATTAATATGGAAAAGACTAAACAAAAGCTGTGTAATTACAAAAGCAGCAACCACAATTACTAAGCCAATGAAGGCGTTGGTGAGAGTACCTCTGGCGGCCATTGTTGCTTTCTCGTCGCCTCCGGCAAGTAAGTAACGAAGCCCTCCGTAAATGAACATAAAAAAGAAGACAATTCCAGCGACCGCATAAACAAGCTGCACTAAACTAGCGATTATCCCGTTGATATCAGTTGGTACACCAAGCTGCACAGTGTTTATTCTACCTACAGAGGCGGAGTTACCGTTATTTTGAAGTGTACCACCACCATTCCGGTTGGTATTTGGATCGTTGTTACACACCTCGGTCCCATCAGGCTGCAGTTGGCAATTGAAATTAAGACCCTGAGCAGAACTTTTGGCAGGGAAAATAGCAAAAAACGAAAATAAGAGAAGTGAAAGAGTAAGTATTGGGCTAACTTTGTTTAAGATACTCATGAGATTAAACCACCAGAGTTAAAGAGTACCTGGGCGATTAATCTAATTATGACTAATGCAGAAATCATTAGCAACAGCCCTACCGCAGCATGAGTTAGCGTGGCTCGCGCGTCAGCTATGGCTTTCTCATCTCCGCGAGCAAGCATATAGCGTATTCCACCCCAGAGTAACATCAAGAAAAAAACAACACCCCCAACAGCAAGAAGTAGGAGCAAAATTTGAGTTACCAGACCACCAAAGCTTTGGTAGTGCTGATCCTGACCGATGCAGGTCCCAGTAACCAGACGAAAGGCACAAGAAAGATTGAATTGGTTGCCATTTGTAATCGCACCAGGAAGATTACTAGTCCCAAAAAAGTTAATTCCAAAGACTTTTTCAAAGACGCCACTTAAAGAAGCAGCTCCTAGGACAATTACCAAACCTATAACAGAGCCGGTCATCGTTCCCCGAGCACCGTCAGCTGCTTTTGGATCTCCTCTGGATATCAGATAGCGCAGAGCACCGATGGTAAACATTACAACTGCAAATAGAGCAACTAGCGCGAATACTATCGTCAAACCAAGAGTGAGAATATCTCCTAGACTATTGAAACGGGTGACTGGGTTGGGAACATTCGTTAAACTAGGATCACCTGCTAAAACAGCTTGGTACAAATAATTCATAAGGACCTTCTACTTAAAAGGTTTTTCATTGTCCTATTGGTAAACCAAGGATATCGACTCCGATTAGATTCAAAATAAAAACAGAAAAGATAATAATTAACAAACCGACAACAGCACTGGTGATAATGTCCCTGGCTTCTTGAACTGCCTTTGGGTCTCCTTGGGAGAAAACTAAGCGAAAACCTCCATAAACGATGAGAAGAAAGGCAACTCCACCGGCAATACCAAGAGCAATAGTTAGAAGAGTAGTAACCAGTTTTTCCGGGTCAGTTGAGATATTACCGATGCCGGTACAAACAGTGTTTGAGGGACAATTGTTGGTAGTCTGAGTTGGCTTACCCGTATTTGGGTTATTTCCACCCGGATTGTCCCCGATGGAGCCGCTGGGGAGAGTAACAGAACACAGCACTGGGGATCCTTTAGATTTGCGAATTGTAATTCCAGTAAAGTCTAGGTCAGGAGCAACCAAGGTTACCTTATAAGTATCCTCATCAGTAAAGTGGATATCAACATTGTAATTTGTCCCCTCGTAAGCAACAATGAATCGGGGGTGATCTTGGTTAAACCTTATAGTTAACTCATAGGTTGTTCTTCTCGTAACAGCTTTATCGACACTAGCCGTACAGCTATCTGCCGCTCGAATAGGTGGTGGAAAGATAGCAATTAAAGAGAAAAGAGTTAAAAAAGTGAATAGTTTAACACGGTTAAGACTAAGGAGAGGCATTAGCTCAATATTAACGAAAATACAGTTGCTAAGTCAAACCTAAAACTTCCTAAATTTGGTTCGGTAAGGTAAAATAGAAGCTCTACAAAGTCTCTCTTTATGCCCAAAAAACTAATAATCCTAATCATTGTGCTCTCTTTTTTTGCACTGATGCGTGGGCCCATAAAAGCAGATGAGCTGCTTGATGTTCAAAACCAAATCAACAAAAAAAATTCAGAACTCTCCACTACTCAGGCTAATCTGGCAAAAATTCAGAGAGACATCTCAAGCCTCTCTTCAAATATCAATGGTTCCCAGGCGGATTTAGCAAAAGCCAGTGCCCAAGCTAGTGAGGTCCAAAAAGAACTAGATAAAGCAGAAGATGACCTGACCCAAAAAAGAGCCTCCTTGGACTATCTGATCAATGTCCGCAACAAGCAGATCAGGGAAGTTTACCAATTCCCAGAAAGAACTCCGCTGGAACTTTTTCTTTCCAAAGGAGACCTCACTGGTTTCTCAGAAAACCTTTCTTACCAGTCTCAGGTTTTGGGAGACTCTCACAAGCTGATCAAGACAGTTAACGAGGAGGTGGTCGTGTTGGAGAAAGCGCGCAATGATGTTTTGAAATCAAAAAATGATCTAGACACACTGGTGGCCTCAATTAACTCCAAACTTGCTTCGCTAAAATCCAGCTATTCTGGAGCGGTCGGTCAGCAAGCTTACCTGAGCAACCAAACAGTCAAGATCAAATCTTCTTTGGGAGGGCTCACTACTAAGCAAAACCAATTGATTGCGACCAAGATCGGTAATTCGATCGCCACTGGCTCCCTTGCACTGGCTGATGATGCCAACGCCCGCTTGTCTTTTAACCCGGGTTTTTCGCCCGCCTTTGCCGCCTTTTCTTTTGGTGCTTACACCCACCGCAATGGAATGAGTCAATACGGAGCCTTGGGTAGAGCTAATTCAGGGCAATCAGCAGAGCAAATTTTAGCCAAATACTATCCAGGAACAACCCTAAATAAAAACTACTCAATTCCCGGAACAATTGTAGTCAATGGTACCAATGATTATGGTCAAAACTTCAACAATGTTACCTATGGTTTTAATGAATACATCAAGCACCTTTACGAGGTGCCTTCAAGTTGGCCAATTGAGGTTTTAAAAGCCCAGGCCGTTGCTGCTCGCAGTTACGCGATTCGTTACGGCTCGCCGATCTGTCCTTCCCAGAGTTGCCAAGAAGTTAAACAGGAAATCAACGCTAGTAGTTGGCAAAGTGCGGTGGACGCGACCAGTAACTGGGTCCTAACCGGCGGGTCGGGAAGTTTCCAATACTCTTCTACTTCAGGCGGCTACCTCAACACTTCAGGTTGGGACACAACCTGTGGCAATATTAGTTGTTGGCCTTCCTCGGCCTATGAAAGTATCGGCGGCTCCCCCTGGTTTTATAAAGGCTGGTACAAAAGTCTTGGCGGGGCTACTTGTGGACGCTCTCATCCTTGGCTAACCCAAACAGAATTTACTGACATTCTTAATTCCTGGGTTGTTTACACCAGAGGAAGCGCCGCTGATAAAGCAAGAGTTGTCAGTACCGACACTGCTTGCTGGGGAGGGAGTCCTTACTCAGTATCCGAAATGAAAGCTCGGGCAGATGCACTGGGTGGTTCTTACAGCAGCGTTTCTGGTAACCCAGTGATGACACCGGATTCTGGAGGATTTACTTCGTCGATGACTTTTTATACCGATAGGGGTGGTCTGACGATTAGCGGCGGGGCCTTTAAAGATATCTTCAACTTGCGAGCACCTGGTTACCTAGTTATTAAAACTCCTCTCTACAATATTGAGCGTAAATAAATTAAACGAGAGTAATTTACCTCTTTAGAAAAAATTTCTAATTCTGCTAAAATAGCACTGCCTATGAAAGTCCTTAAACCGCCGGACCCCTCGTTTAAATTTGAAACCCAAGAGGACGAAGAAGAAGTTTTACTTTTGCTCAGAGCCCACCTAATAACTAATGTGGGCTGGATCATTGCCGCGCTCATTTTGTCGGCACTGCCGTTGATTTTCACCAATACTAATCTTTTTGACCCCATTTTCTCCCAAATTCCAATCTCCTCAGTTGCGGGTAGAAGTTTGATAATACTTTGGTATTTGTTTGTGCTAGCCTTTATCGTTCAGAATGTTTTGAGCTGGTATTTCAATGTTTATGTGGTCACTAATTTACGAATTGTTGACTTTGATTTTCTGCAGCTGCTCTATAAAAAAATCTCCTCGACAGAACTAGAACAAATTGAAGATGTCACCACCACTAAAGGTGGTATTGCCCAAACTCTTTTCGACTACGGAGACTTGAGAGTACAGACCGCCGGGACCTCGCCTGAGTTTGAGTTTACTCGAATACCAAACCCTGACTTAGTCCAAAATATTATTGAGGAAGCGATGGAAAGGGTGGAAAAAAGTGGTTGATTTCTCGCTGGTTGGGGGAAACCTAATCAAAATAGTGGATAGCGTCTTTTTGATTTTATTTTTTATTTACTCTTTACTTACAGTGCGACAAGTTAGTATTATGAATCACTCGGTCGTTACGAGAGCTGCCTTTTTCATCCAAATACTAGCGTGGTTGCAGCTTGCTTTGGGAGTATTGGTAGCGGTTGTAATTTTTATGGCTTTCTAAAACATGGATAAAACTCTTTTTAACCAAGTAGGTGAAGTTAAAGGTGCCGCTAGTGAGTTAGAGGACTCTTTCAGCTTTCAGTTCACTCCACAAAATGAAAATCTAAAGAAAACTAGAGGTTCACTTTTCACTCTCGTTACCGTTTCTGGTAAGGTCGATGACCGCTACGAAAAGGCGAAGAGCGTTTACCAGCAGCTGCAGAGCAGCTATTACGCCAAAACTTCGGGAAGTATTCTCCATTCTCTGTCCGAAACTCAAGACCACCTAATTAAAGAGACTCTGAGTAAAGAAGAAGAGCAGGGAATCAAATACTCAATTCTCTCGGCAGTTTTTTGGGGTAGTGTTCTCTACCTTGGTAAAGTTGGCGACGGAGCAGTCTTTGTCGGCCGTGGCGATAAAGTTAAACGTTTGGAATTTAGTAAGGTTGCTAGTGGTGTACTGGAAAGTCAGGACACGATTTGTTTAGCCGCGGAAAAGTTTGCCCAGGAAGTCTCTCTTGAAGACCTGCAGGAAGCTATCAATACTGAAAATTTTGAGAAAGCGCTAGAAAATTTGGACCAGAAGATTGGTAAGATTGAAGGCGCTGTTTGTGTAGTCGTGCGTCTTTCCGTCAACGCTCCATTAGAAAAAGCCGAAGGGCTCGCCATTGCAGAGTTTAATGAAAAAGGGGAAGTAGAGAGAGAAAAAGAAATGGAATCAAAACCAGAAGAGCCAGCCGTGGCAGAGACACAAGAAGCTCTCGAAGATAAAGACACTACGCTAGAAGAAAAAATTTCCCAAGAAGAGCAGCAGGAGGAAAAAATCGAAGAGAAGGCTCCAGAGAGGGAAAACGATCCTTTTGCCAATGAGCCAACTAAAAAACCCAACCGTATAACACCAATAATTGCAGCAGTCAGCCTCTATGCCACAAGGGCTTTTAACTATATCGCAAAACCTTGGCGTAAACCCCCACCTGGAGAAGAATATGACCCAGTCAGCCGACGCAAAGCTCGGATAATTCAGATTGTTGCGGTGATTATTTTAGTCTTATTCCTGAGCCTTTTCTTTGGTTTCTTTGGTAAAAGATCCTCAGTCAAAGAAAATAAAGC
>DATIHF010000072.1:0-5460 GCA_035480955.1 Saccharimonadales bacterium (SeqCode)
AAGTTTTTGGAAAAATTTTCTCATCGAAGGGAAGGTTTAGCCTCTTTTAATTTGCACTGAAGCAGCCCTGGAAAGCTCTTTTGCTAAGGTTTGCTTTTTAATTTCTTCAGTGAAAGACTCTGGCCAAGAAGGAAGAGACACACTCACGATCTCATCGAGGCGACAACCAGCTTCTTTTCGCGCCTCTTGAATTGCTCTGATCAAATCTCTCACCTCGCCTTCAATTTTCAGCTCTGGGGTAACTGTAGTATCAAGCTCAAAAGAGTTTTTTAAGTCTTTTTTGTTTTCAACCTTTTTGACATTAAGTTCTTCGGCGATCAAGAGTTCAATTTCTTCTGGCAAGGTCTCTCCTGAATAGCTTGCCCTAGCCAAAGGTTGACGAACTTTGATATTTTTTTCTTTGCGGAGAGCGTGAATCTCACTTGAAATTTCAATCGCTCGGCTCATCTGCTCTTCGAGTTTTTCATCAATAAGGTATTCGGTTTTTGGCCAGTTGGTTAGGTGAACTGATTCCTCCTGGGTCAAATTTTGATAGATTGCTTCGCTCATAAAAGGAATCATTGGGGAAAGTGTTTTTGAAAGCTCGACAAGAGTGACCCAGAGAGTTTGGTATGCTTGCTCTTTATCAGAGCTTTTTTCTACAGTTGGGCCGACCCGGTTGCGAATTCGCCTGACGTACCAGTTGGAAAGGTCATCAACAACAAATTTCTCCGCTAGTGAGATCGCTTCATTCGGTTGATATTTTTCTAGTGCAACTTCGACATTTAAAATAATTCCTGAAAGTCGCGAAAGAAGCCAGCGATCAGCACTATTTTTGGGCTCAAATGGAGCTTTCTTAGGAGTCCAACCATCGATCAAGGCGTAGTTAACCAAAAATGAATAAACGTTCCAAAGTCTGATATGAAAGTAACGCCTTGTCTCATCCGCAACAGCGTAGCCAAAATTAACATTGTTTTCTGGATTTGATTTGAGATAAAGCCAGCGCATCACATCCACTCCCATCTTCTCTGCGGCTTCATCAAACCAAATCGCATTGCCTTTGCTTTTGTGCATTTCCTCTCCCTTCTCGTCCCTGACCGATCCATGACCCAACAAAGTTTTGAAAGGAATTTTGTTTTCCAAAGCCGTTGACATCGCAATGAGAGAGTAAAACCAGTTTTTAAACTGCCCGGGGAAAGATTCGGTGATGAAATCCGCCGGAAACCATTCCTCCCAGTATTTTTTATCCTCAAAATAATTCAAGGTTGAGTAAGGTACTATGCCCGCGTCGAGCCAAGGATTACCAACATCGGGGATCCGCGAAGTTACACTAGCGCATTTTGAACATTTAATTTTTACTTTATCGATCCAGGGACGGTGCGGAGAATTTCCCTCAAAGTCTGCCCAACCTTCAACGGCTTTCTCTTTCAGTTCTTCTTTTGAACCAATCACATCAAAATTGCCGCAATTTTGGCATTCCCAAATAGGTAAGGCCAGTCCCCAGTAACGTTTTTTTGAGATTAGCCAATCATGCAGATTGTTGAGCCAATCCAGCTCTCGTTCATAACCCCATTTTGGAATCCAGTTGGCATCTTTAATCACTGCCAACATGCTCTCTCGGTAAGTTTTACCCTTTGACTCAGACTTGTCCTCTTTATCCATGGCGATATACCACTCATCGACCACCCTCCAAACAAGTTCGGTCTTGCAGCGCCAGCAAGTTGGGTAGCGGTGTTTGTAATTTTCGGTTTTGAATAAAAATTTGCCATTCTCTTTCTTTTCAAGGTAATCAATGATGAGCTCTGGGTGTTTTTTGGCATTTTGTCCGGAAAATTCCCCTAAACCTTCTATGTAGTTGGCTCCCTCATCAATTAGCTCTACCACTGGGAGCTTTAATTCCTTGGAAAGTTTGAAATCCTCTTCACCGGCAGCTGGGGCAATATGTACCAAACCAGTACCTTCCTCAGCAGTAACCAAATCCTCAGCGGCAATTATTTTGTGGAAATTACCTTCACTAGAAGCTTGTTTAACTTTTTCTAGAGAGTCAAAAGGTCCACTGTACTCCCAACCAAGCAACTCTTTACCCTTCAAACTTTTCTCTACCTTTGAAGACTTTCCAAAAACTTCTTTAACTCGCTCTTTCATGACCCAGTATTTTTCCTCATCGTGCACTATCAATTGATAAGTTGATTTCGGATTTACGGCAACCGAGACATTACCAGGAATGGTCCAGGGAGTGGTCGTCCAAACAAGTAAGTACTCATTTTCTTTTGTTTTGAGAGGAAGTTTGAAAAAAACACTTTTGTGGACTACTTCTTTATACTCTTCGGTGAGTATTTCGTGCTGAGAGATCGCAGTTCCACAACGAGGACACCAAGGCACAGTATCGTGGCCTTTATAGAGCCAATCTTTTTCTTGAATTTTTTTCAGATAGTGCCAGATGGCGTAATTATTTTCTTCCGAGGAAGTGTGATAGGAGTGCTCCCAATCCATGAAATAGCCCAACCGCTGGCTTTGTTCAGTTTGGACAGCAGAGAATTTTTTGACTCTTTCTTTACAGAGATTGACAAACTTGGCAATAGATTCAAAAACATTTCCCGCTACTAAATTTTCAATATCTTTTTTAGTGTGAAGTCCGAGTTCTTTTTCTACTTCGACCTCTACCCAAAGTCCTTGTTCATCAAAACCGTTTTGAAATCTTTGTTTGAAACCTTTGAGATTGTAAAACCTTTGCCAGAGATCTTTGTAAGTGCGTCCCCAAGCGTGATGCACCCCCATAGGATTGTTGGCGGTGATCGGACCATCAATAAAAGAGAAATGTTTCTCGCTATTTTTGTTTTTTTCCAAATACTTCGCAACAATTTTTTTCTCCTGCCAACTTTTCAGAATTTCTTTTTCCAATTGGGGAAAATCAGTTTTCGAAGAAACTTCTTTAAACATCGTCACTATTAAACCAAAAAGGGATTAACTAAACAAGAGTAGGGGGGATAATTTTGATAAGAACGCCCAAAACTCACCTGCGCGAGTGTGGGCTATTAAATTGTAAGGACTTTCAAAAGTCGGGCGTTGCCCGCTTTCAATCTTCGGTTAAAAGTCAAAGCGAATTTGTCGTGCTCGGGCTCTTCCACCACGTCGTCCAATCTCAGAGTAGTAAGATTGACCATGACGAGCGCGAACTGCTTCACCACCTTTTTCTCCTATCCGAGAATAAAAGTCACTGCCATAGTGTTCACTTGTGGCTTTTCCACCACGTCGTCCAATCTCGGAAAAGAAGGAAGGTCCGTATTTCTTTTTTACTATCAGGCCACCTCTGCGGCCCGCTTCAGCGGTTGTGATTGCCATAATGTTTCACCCCCTCTCGACTGAAACAGCACCTCAGATTTAGCACGCTAGCAAGTGCTTGTCAACTACCACAAACTAGCCCCCACTGTATCGTAATATATACAACGGTAAACTTGCATTATCTGAGTGCGTTATTGTAATATTTTTAGTAGCTATGGAAGAACCAGTGGGCAGCAAACCAGTTTTCACTCTCTCAGTAACTGCCGAAATTCTCAACATTCACCCTCGAACTCTGATGATTTATGAAAACGAACAGTTACTTGTTCCCTCTCGTACCAAAACGAACCGTCGTCGCTATAGTCAAAACGACATTCGCCGACTCCAATTCATTCGCTTTCTAACTAGTGTAAAAGGAATCAACCTAGCTGGTGTGGAGTCTATTCTCACAATGTTAAGAATTGGTGAGAAACACGGAATAGATCTGCAAAAGGCTTGCTTCCCTGATTTTAATCAAGAGCAAGTTCTAGTCTAGCCGCTTGCAGCTTTGATAAACCCAAGATAAAGTGGGTGGGGGTTGAGAGGACGGGAGTTAAATTCCGGGTGGGCCTGAGTCCCGACAAAAAACTTGTGTTTGGGAAGCTCAATCATTTCAACTAATTTTCCATTTGGCGAAGTTCCTGAAATTACCAGACCAGCTTTTTCAAATTCCTCTCGGTATTTATTGTTAAACTCATAGCGATGGCGGTGACGCTCGGTGATTTGATCTCTTTTGTAGAGTCTGCGAACCAGAGTATTTGGTTTCAGTTTACAGGTGAAAGCGCCCAGTCTCATGGTCCCACCATACTCTCGACCAATCAAAAGTTTTTCCTGCTCGGGCATGATGTGAATAACTGGATAGGGAGTTTCTTTGTCGATCTCTTCGGTATTGGCACCCTCTAGTCTGAGCACATTGCGGGCAAACTCAATCGTCGCCATATGAAGTCCGTAACAAAGACCCAGATAAGGGACACCGTTTTCTCGAGCAAACTCAACCACACGAATCAGGCCTTCGACCCCGCGACTGCCAAAACCTCCGGGGACGACTATTCCATCGTAGTCTTTCAATTTAGTGATACTTTTGGGATTTTTTTCGAATTCTTCGCTGTCAACCCAAAAAAGTTTGGGTTTGAGATTTTGTGCCCAGGAAGCGTGTTTGAGAGACTCGATAACACTCACGTAAACATCTTCTAGTTGGTACTCCCCTGTTCCAAAGTATTTACCCACTACGGCGATGCGAACTTCTTTTTGGGCTTTTTCGATAGTGTTGGTCAGCTCTCGCCAAGCTTTCAGATCTTTACCGCCTATTTTCAACTTTAATTTTTCAGCGACTCTTTCACCCAGATTTTGCTCTTCGAGAATTTGTGGGACTTTATAGATGCTGTCAACGTCGGGATTGGAAATGACGTCTTCTCGGGCAACGTTACAAAAAAGAGCGAGTCTTTCCTTTCTCCTCTCATCAAGTCGGTTTTCACTGCGGCCGATGATGATATCCGGCTGGATCCCCATGGAGTTGAGCGTTCGCACCGACATCTGCACTGGCTTACTTTTCATCTCCCCCAAATAACCAGGGATGGGCAGATAGGCAACATGGATCTGCAAGACATCTTCGGGGTTTTTCAATCTCATGATTCGGGAAGCTTCAAAGAAAATCGCGTTTTGGTACTCTCCGACGGTCCCTCCCAGTTCGATCAAGACAATATCGGCCGCTCTGGCCGAGCCGGCTTCTTTGACTCTGCGGATGATCTCGTCGGTGATATGGGGGATCGCTTCTACATCTTCCCCGTCGTATTCAAAACTTCTCTCTTTACGGATAACCTCTTGGTAAATTTGTCCGGTGGTGATGTAGTTGGCACTGGTGAGATTTTCATTGAGAAATCTTTCATAATGACCGAGATCCTGGTCTGTTTCGATCCCATCATCAGTAACAAAAACTTCTCCATGCTCTTGAGGGCGGATCGTCCCCGCGTCAACGTTAAGGTACATATCGATTTTTACTGGAGAAACTTTGAAACCTTTGCTGGTGAAAATTGCGACAAGTGAGGCGGTGGTGATGCCTTTCCCAATTCCGGAAATTACTCCACCTGAAACGAAAATGTATTTAGTATTTGCTTTTGCCATCAAAAAAGCCCCTTTGAGGAGAATCCATTTTGGGGCCCACCA
>DATIHF010000073.1:0-31561 GCA_035480955.1 Saccharimonadales bacterium (SeqCode)
GATCACAATGGCAAAGAGGAAAAAAGTAGAGTATTTGCTCAAAATTGCCGCAGTGAACGCTAAGGTCAGAAAAGCTAAGCGTTTGGGGCTTTGCCTTTGGGCATAAAGGATCAAGGCATATAGGGTAGTGATGGTGAAACCCATGGCCGCAATATCGGTGTTGACCAGGGGTCCATTGGCTAAAACAATTGGCTCAGTCGCATAGAGAAAAGTGGCGAGGGCTCCGGTAGCTTTACCAAACAGTTTTGAGCCAAGCAGAAAAATTACTATTCCAAAAAAAAGAGTCAAAAGAAGCATAGGCAAGCGAGTCAGAAACAAAATTTGTTCAGGAGAATTACCCTGGTAGTTGAGGAAGTGTTGCGAAAAAGTAAACATCGCACTGACACTGACGTTGTATTTTTGACGAGTGAAATTGTCCTCGGTCAGATCGATTTTCGGGCTGGCTATCAAAAGGGGGACGGCGGCCAAACTTTTGGCAAAAAGAGGGTGCTCGGTGTCAATGTAATTATCTCCATAACGGAGGAAAACATAACCAGAGAGGATATGAGGTGGCTCGTCACTAGTGGGGCTGTCGTGGATCTGGCCAAAATACATTACTAGACCCATCCCTAGTAGGAAACTAAAAACCAGAGCAAACGGAAGAAATTTCTTCAAGGTAGCTAAAAGTATAGCAAAGAAGTCAGAAGCTTGACTGTATGGAGCAACTATGAATCTTTTAATCAAGAAAATGATAGTTGCGTAATACTGCCAATACCGGAGGTATTGACTCTAATTAGCACTCGTGCTAAATTGTTGCTACCTTAAATTTGTTACACATTTAAGCTTGAAAAAAGGAAAAAATGGCAGAATTGACCGAACGGCGTAAAGAACTTCTAAGAATAATAATTGATGAATACATTGAAGCGGCTGAACCGGTCGGTAGCGAGAACATTGTCGAGAAATACAATCTCGGGGTTTCACCAGCGACAGTGAGAAACGAGATGGTTTATCTCACGACCTCAGGTTATTTGAAACAACCTCACACGAGTGCGGGGCGTATCCCTACCCCAATGGGTTTGAAATTCTACGTTGATAACCTAATGAAAGAGAATAATTTGGCAGTGAAAGATGAGGTAACCATCAAAGAAGCTCTGTGGGAGCAGCGTTTTCAGTTTCATCGTTTGCTTCGTCAGGCAGCTCGAGAGCTCTCGGCGCAAACTGGAAGTCTGGCAATCGCCTACAGTGAAGATGGTGATATTTTCTATTCCGGAGCTTCCACGATACTGGACATGCCAGAGTTTTATGACATTGATCTGACCAAAGCGGTTCTGCAAATGATTGACAAGCAAGAGGCACTGGAGGGAATGTTTGCCAAAGCGGTTGGGGATCAATCAGTCCATATTTTACTTGGAGAAGAGCTCGGCAGTGGTTATTTTGAATACTGCGGAATGGTTTACGCGCCCTTTGGTTCGGGAAAGAAAAACGCTGGTGTGATCGCGGTGGTTGGTCCGACAAGAATGCGTTTTAATCGAGTGATACCGACGGTTCGCTACTTTGGTGATTTACTCACCGAACTCACCAGGAATTGGTAAAGGTAACATGGCAAAGAAAAAAGACGATAAAAACAACGAGAGAATAAAATCTTTGGAAGAGCAGCTCAAAAGAGCTCTAGCAGATTACCAGAATTTACAAAAACGCACGGAAGAAGAAAAAAAACAGGTAATAAAATTTGGTAACACTCTTTTGATAGTAAAGTTTTTGGAAATACTCGATCATCTCGAAGCAGCACAAAAAAATTTAAATGACCAAGGGCTGGAATTAGTGATCCGCCGTTTTAAAGAGCTTCTAGCTAGCGAAAATATCAAAGAGATTGAAAGTGAAGGGGCCAGTTTTGACCCGAACTTTCATGAAGCAGTCGCGATTGTTGAGGGAGAAGAAGATGGCCAGATTACTGAGGTAATGCAACCGGGTTATTTTCTGGATGACAAGGTGATCAGGCCCTCTCGAGTAAAGGTGATCAAAAAGAAAGTAGGAGCGCAGGAATGATCAAAGCCCTCTCCCTACTTTGGACATTGCTTCTTTCGGTGATTGTGACCGCAGTGAGTTTTTTCTATATCAGAGATGGAGTAGCTCACGGCTACCCTTTTTCTTACGCCAAAGACAGTGTCAATCCAGACGGTACGCTAGGGTACTCGATAAATTACTTTTCAGTGATCTTTGATATTCTACTTTGGTGGCTACTTTTTAGCTTAGTTTGGTTAATTATTAAAAATTACGTCTTAGAACTTGATTAAAGAAAGGAAAAATTTATGTCAAAAATAGTTGGAATTGACCTAGGGACAACAAACTCTGCCGTCGCGATCGTCGAAGGCGGACAACCAAAAGTGATTCACAGCTCTGAGGGTGAAAATATCATCCCCTCTGTTGTGGACCCAGTCAAAAGGGTGGTGGGTCGAGTTGCAAAGCGCCAAGCAGTCGTCAACCCACAGACCACAATCTTTTCAGTTAAAAGATTGATGGGCCACAAATTTAAAGATGAGACAGTTCAGAGGGATGTTAAGTGGCTTCCTTACACGGTCAAAGCCGGTAAAAATGACATGGCCGTAGTCGAGGTGGAAGGCAAGGAATTTACTCCTCAAGAAATTTCGGCACAGATTTTAGGAAAAATAAAAGCGGACGCCGAAGCCTATTTAGGTGAAAAAGTAACTGAGGCGGTCATCACTGTGCCGGCTTACTTTGACGATGCCCAAAGACAAGCAACTAAACAAGCGGGAGAAATCGCGGGTTTGGATGTTAAGCGAATCATCAATGAACCGACCGCAGCAGCTTTAGCCTATGGACTAGATAAATCCCAGGGTCACACGATCGCGGTTTACGATCTCGGTGGAGGGACCTTTGATGTTTCTATTTTGGAGCTTGGCGAAGGAGTTTTTGAGGTTAAATCCACGGCTGGTGACACTCACCTTGGTGGAGATGATTTTGATAAGAAAGTCATCGACTATCTCGTTGAAGAATTTAAAAAAGAAAATAGTGTTGATCTCGCCGGCGATAAACAAGCAATGCAGCGACTCAAAGACGCCGCGGAAAAAGCCAAGATCGAGCTTTCGAGTTCTCTAGAAACCGAAGTTAACATTCCTTTCATCACTGCAGACAGCTCTGGACCAAAGCATTTACTGGTCAAATTGTCGAGAGCAAAATTGGAGAATTTGGTCCAAGACCTCATTGATAAAACTTTTGATGCTTGCAAAAGCGCGATCAAAGATGCGGGGATTGACGCTTCCAAAGTTGATGAGGTCGTTTTAGTAGGTGGAATGACCCGAATGCCTGCCGTCAATGAGGCAGTCAAAAAATTCTTTGGTAAAGAGCCTCACAAAGGGATCAATCCGGATGAAGTAGTCGCGATTGGGGCGGCGATTCAGGGAGCAGTACTCACTGGAGAGGTCAAAGATGTTGTCCTGCTTGACGTTACCCCACTTTCACTCGGTGTCGAAACACTTGGTAGTGTTAGTACTGTCTTGATTGCAAGAAATACCACAATCCCGACTGCAAAAACAGAAACTTTCTCAACTGCCGCGGACAATCAGACTAGTGTCGAGGTCCACGTCCTTCAAGGTGAGCGACCAATGGCCGCTGACAATAAATCACTCGGAAAGTTTATTCTCGATGGAGTCCCACCTGCACCAAGAGGTATACCTCAGATTGAAGTGACTTTTGACATCGACGCCAATGGAATTCTTAATGTCCATGCCAAAGATAAAGCGAGTGGCAAAGAGCAAAAGATTACTATCACCGGCTCCACGGGACTTTCGAAAGAAGATGCAGAGAAGATGGCCCAAGAAGCCGAAAAATTTGCTGAGGAAGACACCAAAAAGAAAGAATTAGTTGAAAACAGAAACATTGCCGACACGCTTGTTTATACTGCGGAGAAATCTCTCAAAGAAGCGGGTGACAAAGTAAGCGAAGAAGTAAAAAAAGAAGTAGAAGAAAAAATTGCTGCCACGAAAGAAGCACTCACAAAGGAATCTGCCGATGATATCAAAAAAGCTGCCGACGAGCTAAGTAGCGCACTACAGAAAATCGGCGCGGCGATGTATGAGACGCCTCCAGGTTCAGACAAAACAGAAGCCGGAGTTCAAGAAGAAATACCAGCTGAAGGCGAAGAGAAAAAAGATGATGGCAAAACTGTTGAAGGTGAAGTAGTCGACGATAAGAAGTAATTTATGGCCAGTAAACGAGACTACTACGAAGTTCTTGGCGTTTCCAAAAACTCTTCTGCTGAAGAGATAAAAAAAGCTTATCGGGTCAAAGCTCGCAAGAGTCACCCTGATGTTGATAAAAGCACTGGAGCGGAAGAGCGCTTCAAAGAAATCAACGAGGCTTATCAAGTACTTTCCGACCCTCAGAAAAAAGCCGCTTACGACCAGTTTGGTCACAGTGCCTTTCAAGGTGGCGGTGCTCCTGGTGGGACAGGTGGTTACAGCTCATATGGTGGTTACCCAGGTGGTTTCAATGTCGACTTTGGTGGGGCTGGATTTCGGGACCCCTTTGAGATTTTTGAAGAGTTTTTTGGCTCTGCTTCACCGTTTGGTTCTGCTCGTCGCAAAGGCGGACCAAGGAATGGTGAAGACCTCCATTACGAAATAACCATTCCTTTTGAGCAAGCCGCTTTTGGAACCGAGAAAAAAATTGAAATTCCCCGCTACGAAGTTTGTGATCACTGCAGTGGATCGGGAGCGGAAAAAGGCAGCAGAAAAACTACTTGTCCAACCTGCAATGGTAGTGGCCAAGTTCAGCAAGCCACCAATTCAATTCTAGGCCAGATTTTGACCAGTCGAACTTGTCCCAACTGTGAAGGTTTGGGAGAAGTGGTTGAGAAAAAATGCTCCAAGTGCAGGGGAGCCGGAAGGGTCAAGGAAGTAAAATCAACTGAAATAAAAATCCCTGCGGGAGTGGATGACGGTGACACAGTGCGTTTCCCTTCACTAGGGGAAGCCGGAGAGAAAGGCGGCGGTTATGGAGACCTGTACCTGACAATTAGGGTTGCCCAACACAAGGAATTCAAACGTAGTGGTTACAATATTTATATAGAGCAGCCAATCAGCTTTTCTCAAGCCGCACTAGGAGACACTATTGAAGTCCAAACCCTAGATGGTGGAGTTAATCTAAAAATTCCCGAGGGAATTCAGACGGGGACTGATATCCGTATCAAAGAAAAAGGAATCAAACACGGAAACTCCCGTGGAGATCAATTCGTGAGGGTCAAAGTAGTTACCCCGACCCGACTTTCCGGAAAACAAAAAGATATTTTGCGAGAATTAGGATAAAAAAAGTGGCCCTTGGGAAGAGTCATGAGTCAACCCAAGGACCGGAGGAGGACGATGAACCACTGACAAGACAATCGCGGCAGCAGACTGTCAAGTCAGGTGATCCTAAAACAAAAACTCCAAAAATTGGAGGGATCTCTCTGGTGCGAGGGGAAGGACTTGAACCTTCAACAGCAGATGTCTTTGGCCCCGCTGCTAGAACTCATCTCTACCCCCGCTTGTGTGCTTTCCACAATTGGAAATTTTATTCCTACAATAATAAATTGTCAACTTACACAGAGACAGTTGACAGAGTCTTTCCGGACATACTAAGATTAATTAACTGTCATAATGAGTTTATCTTTTGATCGATCTAATCCAAGACACCTTTTATCTATAGTAGTAGTAATCTTTTTGCTTCTTGCAATTCCTCTGACTGTTATCCTAGTTCGACAAAGCGGTGAGAGTGTTAAAAATCCGCAAGCCGCTGGAACACGTGACCCACTCAAACAGCCTTTCGCCTCAAACAGTATTTGGAACATGCCAATTGGCTCCAGTGCTAGCTATACACCAGCAAGTTTGAAACAGCATCAAGGTGGAGTCCCAGCAATTGATCCTAACATCATAATCTTGAAACCTACCTCCCCACAGACAAACATTGTTTACAGTCCTGATGCTTGGGGTGGTGGATCACGGTGCAGTGGTTCTCAGGTCAGAGAATCAGGTGTGCCTCTGCCCTCTAGCTACATTATCCCTGGTGCTTCTGGTGGTGATACGCCAAACAATGGAGCAGCAATTTTGATGTCAGACAGCCGAACAATTAAACAAAATCAACCTCTTACTCACTGTACTAGTGGCGGTGTTTGGACTTCCTACGATTACAAGGCAGACGTAGATATTTATGGTGCTGGGATCACCGGGGCCCATGGGGGTTCAGGACTTTCCTCGATTGGCGGAACAATTCGTCTTGGTGAGCTAAAACCAGGAGCAGTAATAAAGCATGCTTTAGAAGTAAACTTGGATTGTGAAAATGAGTGTTCAGCCGCCAATGGTGGTCATCGCTGGCCTGCTACTCAAGCCGACTCCTGCTGGTCTTCTTGTTATGGTGGCGGTAATTCAAACACACAACCCGGTTCTCTTTTGGCCATTTTACCGAGTGTTAACTGTGATACTTTTGTCTCAACAACACCCGGAAAAATTATGTGCCACGCATTTCAAGACTACGGGGCTTACGTAGTAGATAGTACGTCCTGGGACGCTTGGGCGATAGTTCCCGAACAAGGTCCTGATGGCAACGAAAAAGACCAGTTCCAAAGCGATTATGGTTTCTCAATGAGTCAAAGTGGTACTGGCTCAGCTTGGGCACAGGACATTTCCAAAATGTTTCTCGCCTTCAATGTAGTTACTAACAATTCAGCTAGTAACATTGGAGGAGGTGGGACCCCAAGACAACCTTTGGCTGATCCGATCGCTCCAGGAGGAACACCACCACCTAGTGACACAACTCCTCCTACTGTTTCGGTGACCGCACCCGCTAATGGAGCAACGGTTAGCGGAGCCTCAGTGACTTTTAGCGCTACAGCAGCTGACAATGCTGGAGTGTCAAACGTAACTTTCTTTGTTGATGGGGTTTCAAAAGCAACCGACACTTCATCGCCCTACAGCACACCAATTGATACAACCGGAATGATCAATGGAACTCATACTTTTAAAGCAACGGCGACCGATACTTCAAACAATCAAACTTCAGCCCAAGTAACAGTAACAGTTAACAACATTATTATTTCCCCGCCGCCACCCCCACCCCCTTGCTGCGGAGCCCCACCCCCATCACCACTATCAGCCCCTTGGACGACCAACGGTGATATTGGTACGGTGGGAGTTGCTGGGTCAGCCAGTTTGAGTAACGGTACATTCACAATTGCTGGAGCAGGTAGTGATATTTGGGGAAATGTAGATTCGTTCCACTTCTCCGCGCAAGATTTGACTGGAGACGCTACTCTGACCGCTCGAGTTGTTAGTCAAACAAACACAAATGCGTGGGCAAAAGCGGGAATTATGCTACGTGATTCGATTAGTGCTGACAGCATGCACGCAATGCTCGTTGTGACACCAAGCAACAGTGTTGCTTTCCAATACAGGACTTCTACTGGTGGAGCTTCGGCCAATACCTCTGCTCCAGCTGGTCTTAACGCCCCAATTTATTTGAAACTGGTACGGGCTGGTAATGCAATTAGTGCCTTCTACTCAACCGCGGCATTTTCATCAACCAACACTGGAACTCTATTGGGAACAGTTAATATTGCCTTTGGCAACACCACTATAAAAGCTGGGATGGCAGTACTGTCTCACACCACAACTGCAACTAGTACAGCAGTCTTTGACACAGTCTCTGTTACAAAGCCAACAGCAACACCAACTACACCAGTAATTAGTGGTGTCAGTGCTAATCCAACAACTACTGCTGCAACTGTGACTTGGACGACTGATCAGGCGAGCAACTCTCAACTTTACTACGGTACTACTTCTGCCATGGGGTTAAGTATTCAACCTTCAACTGCCACAGTGACCAACCACTCAATGATGCTCTCTGGTCTAAACCCAGGAACGACCTACTTCTACCAAGTTAAATCAACTAACAGCGCAAATCTCACCGGACAATCGGCTGTCTTGAGTTTCAAAACAGCAGCGGTAGTTGCCAGTGGTAGCGTTATCGAAGCAGAAAATATGACTCTAATTTCTGGAAGTGATGCCGATCCGTTTACTGACGCAACCGCCAGTGGTGGAAAAGCGATGGTTTTGTGGAAAAACGGTGGACTAACCACCCCACTGAGTGGTAGCGGTAATGCAATAGTTTTGAGAATCTACGGTGATCAGTGTAGTGGTGCTCCAAACATGAACGTAACCCTAAATGGTGGGACAATTTACTCTGGTAGTATTGGAGTGACAACTTGGACTGATTACACAATTCCAGTAACACTTGCCGCAACTAATACACTTAACATAACCTTTACAAATGACTATTACCCAGGCTCTTGTGACCGCAACTTGAGAGTGGACAAAGTGACTGTTTCCTCTGCAACAGTTACCTCTGCAAGTCTTGAAGCGGAAACTGGAATGAAAGTTACCTCCGGCTGGGTTGACTCTCTTGGTAATGTTTTCACCGACGCAGCAGCTAGTGGCGGTAAGGGGCTGATAATGTGGGGCAACGGTACTACCAGTGGACAACTAGCCAGCAATGGAACGAAATTGACCGTTCGTGCCCGTGCTGATGTCTGTACTGGTGGTCCTCACATGGTAGTGACTGACAATGGTACAAAAGTAATTGACACGACAATCTCTGCAACGAACTACACTGACTTTACTGGGACCTTGGCTTCCAGCGCGACCCACTCAATCGTAGTTAGCTTTGACAATGACCTTTGGCAATCAGCAACTGGCTGTGACCGCAACATCCGCCTCGACAAAATCTCTATTCAATAAATTCTAACTCTATAATTTGCGCCCCCTTTAAGTTTGTTTTAAACTTAAAATATCTCTGCCATGGGAAAAATATTTAGCAAGTTTAAGAAGTCGAAAAGCTCTCTCCCAATTCTCGCAGTTGTCTTTATCCTGCTCGCTATTCCCATTACGGTCTACACCGTTGTCAAATCAGGCGAAAATTTCAAAAATCCAAAAGCGGCCACCCCTTCAGTCCCTGGATTTGTCGAACAAAATGTCGTTGGTACTCTCACTAAAGCGGTGACGATGGAATTTTCCCCAGACGGTCGGCTCTTTGTTGCCGAACAATGCGGCAACCTACGCGTTGTAAAAAATGGGACCCTCCTGTCCCAGCCTTATCTGACCGTTGGCAGTATTGATTGCAGCGGAGAAAGAGGCTTACTCGGGATCGCCTTTGATCCTAACTGGGCAACTAATCACTACGTTTACGTTTACCACACTTTTAACAACCCAATTCACAACCGGGTAAGCCGTTTTACTCAAAGTAGCAGCAACCCTGACATTGCTGATAGCGCTAGTCAGACAACAATCCTCGATCTTGACGCTCTTTCCTCTGCAACTAACCACAATGGTGGGGCAATGCATTTTGGTAAAGATGGCAAACTCTATATTGCAGTTGGAGAGAATGCCAACAAACCAAACGCGCAATCGCTGGCCAATAGATTGGGCAAATTGTTAAGAATAAATTCAGATGGGACTATCCCCGCCGACAACCCAACTTCGTTTCAAGCTTTATCAGGTACTACCTCTGGAGCAAACCGGGCAATTTGGGCAGTCGGTTTGCGCAACCCCTTCACTTTTGCAATTCAACCGGGAACGGGGAAGATCTACATTAATAATGTTGGCTCCAACCCTCCCCCAGACACCCCCAACAGTGCCGGACCGTTTGAATCTGTCTACACTGGCGCGATAGGAGCAAACTATGGTTGGCCTAATGCCGAAGGCAACCAAAGTTGCTCTACTTACACTTGTCCGCTTTACACTTACGATCACAGCCTGGGGTGCGCGATCGTTGGCGGGGATTTTTATAACCCAACTACCGTCACCTACCCCCAAAACTTTGTCGGCAACTACTTTTTTGCTGATTATTGCGGAAATTGGGTCAAAAGAATTGATCAAAACAATGCCAATGCAGTAACAAATTTTGTAACTGGAGTACTGCGCCCAGTTGATCTAAAGGTGAGCTCAGGTGGAGATCTTTACATTTTAAATAGAGTTGATGACAATACTGGTTCAGGAAGGGTGACCAAGATCGTTTACGCAACCCCAACTCACACTGTTCCAGCCGCTGGGTCAACTAACATTTGGTGTGAAGGAGAGTCGGCCAACCCGTTGACCTCCCCAATGGTTCGGGGCACCGACACGAGTATTTCACAAGATTATGTTTACACCACTGTAATTGATGTCACCTCGACTACTCCACCGACCACCACCGGGGTCGCCGAATACAATTTTGATGTTCCAACTAGCGCTTTGTACACTTTTACAGCAAGGATGAGTTATCCGGACGCTTCGAGTAATTCTTTCTGGATTCAATTCGATAATAATACTGCGATCAACAAATTTGGTAATGATAATAATTTCAACAACTGGCATTGGGTTAATTACTCAGACGGTGACACCACAGCGGTGACGATCCGGGTTAACTTAACTCAAGGAGCTCATAAACTCAGGGTTTTTGGAAGAGAGCCAAATACAAAACTGGAAAGGTGGGTACTTTCAACTGACAGTTTATTTGCTCCACTCGATAGCGACCGTGGATCAGCCGCTAACTGCGCTCTTTCAGCCAACCAAATGCCAACTCCTACAATCACAACTCCAGCCGTCGGATCAACCTATACCCATGGACAAACAATCAACTTTGCTGCGACTGCGACTGACCCAGAAGACGGCACTCTTCCGGCCTCAGCTTTTGCTTGGAACATCGAGTTTGGTCATAGTACTCACTTCCATCCGCACCAAAGTTTTACAGGAATCAAAAGTGGCAGTTTTGTTGCTAATTTCATGGAGAGTGCGGACAATGTTTTCTACCGAATTACCCTGACCGTGACTGATAGCGGAGGTAAACAAGCGTCGGTTTTTCGGGATGTTTTGCCAGTTAAATCAACTGTGAGTGTCGCAAGTGTTCCCTCTGGTTTGCAAATTAAACTTGACGGAGTCGCCAACACTACTCCTTTTAGTTTCATTGGGGTGGTGAATTTCCCACGTGAGTTAGATGCCACCTCGCCCCAGAGTTTGAGCGGGAAAAACTATCAATTTGCTTCCTGGTCAGACTCTCAAACCCAAAAACACACAATAAATACGCCCTCTACTAACACAACCTATACAGCAACCTTCCAACAGGTAACAACTGCCGGTGATATCAATGGTGACGGAAAAGTGGGAGGGGCGGACTTAGCGATTTTGATTTCTACTTGGGGTAGCACCACTGATTTGCGAGCTGACTTCAACAGCAACAAAAGAATCGACTCAGCTGATCTAGCTGTGTTAATCTCTAAATGGAGTCCTTAGATGCGTAAACTGCTTCATTTTAAAAAATCCTCAAAAAACTACGCTTTCCTAATTATCATTGTTTTTATCTTGCTCGCCATCCCTTTGACAGTTAGATTAGTTCAGCAGAGTGAACAAGTCGGTAAACCTTCTCAAGCAGCTGCCACTAGAGACCCCCTCAAACAACCATTTGCTTCTAATAGCATTTGGAATTTACCGATTGGGTCTAACGCAACCAGAGCAAAAGCGAACTTGGTTTATGCAGCACAAGGAGTTTTTGTAGATGAGAATGTAATCATCCACTCACTGAACTCTCCCTCGACAAACATTTATGGTTTTGATGGAGATCCTTGGGATAGTGGCATAAGTCGTTGCACTCCTAATAGCCAGGTTATTGCAACACTGCCTTTACCTTCAATGGTAGTTCCGGGTAATAATGGGTCTGATGGGGTTACCCCCAACCACTCGGGAGCAATTTTATACAAAAACTCTGCAGGTAAACTTTACTATCATCAGAGCCAACCAATCACCCACTGTACCTCAGGTGGTCCTTGGACTACAAAATATGTGTTTTCTGAAAATAATGGATCTGGTAGTGGGAACGATGCTGCCTTGGATGGTCCAGGACGAGGTGGAGCTCAAGGTGGATCGGACCTTTCTTCTGTTGGGGGAAGTATAAGAGTGGGAGAACTCTTGCCAGGAGCATCTATCAATCACGCTGTTAAGATAGTTTTGGATTCGGCAAACTACTCAAAGTTAAATAATGGTTGGCGCTGGCCTGCCTTTCGCGGCGATGGTTGTGCACCAGGTTGTTACGGAGCCGGGGCCAACCCCGATGTCAGGATGGGTTCTTTACTAGCGTTACCAGCTAACTTTGATGTCAATAGTTTTGAAACTGTACCTGGGAAAATTCTGGCGACGGCCGCGAAAAATTATGGTTTATATATAGTAGACTCTGTTGGACCTGTTTGGGCGTTCACAGTCGAAACTGGTACTAATGGTAATGTAAAAACTGAGTTTAAGAACACCTATGGTTACGATTTTGGTCCATGGGGTCGAAGAGGAATCGCTTGGGAAAGAGATATAGATAAGATCATGACAAATCTTGATGTAATAACTAACTGGAACCAGAATCTTTACAACACGGTTGCTGCTTCTAATGGTGGGCAAGGTGCAGGTGGCGGCTCGCCTCTAGTTGCTTGGGCGCCAGATGTTTGTCCGACCAGCCCTTGTGGTAGTGGTGGAGGAGATACGACTAACCCAACCGCAACTTTGACTGCCCCGGCCAGTGGGGCCACTGTTTCAGGAACAGCCGTTACTTTCAGTGCTAATGCTTCCGATAATGTCGGGGTCACTCAAGTTCAATTTTTCGTCAATAATCAATCAGTTGGAACAGACAGCACTTCGCCGTACAGTATTGCTTGGAATTCAACCACAGTTAATAATGGTACTTACCCAGTTTTCGCCAAAGCTTACGACGCGGCGGGAAATCAGGGAAATTCGACTTCAATAAATATTACGGTTAACAACGCGATCCAACCCCCACCCCCTCCTCCTCCGCCACCACCCCCAACCGGTGGGAATTCAGTTACGCTGACAATTGGAGGAAACCCCTCGAGTGGTAGTCCTTATTCTGTAGTTGCAACAACGACAGTAACGGGAACAGTAAAAATAGACTTTTTGGTAAATGGCAGTCTTTATCATTCAGAGAGCACTGCCCCCTACTCCATGTTTGATGATAATGGAACCACTCCAAATACCGGAAAGGTTGGGATGAGTAGTTACGTCTTGACAGTGAATGTTTATCAGCAAGGCGGGACGACTATTCTAGCCACTGCTCAGCAGACAATTACTGAGGGAACAAGTACTAAAGTCGGGGACGTAAATGGAGATGGGACAGTTGGATCACAAGATCTGTCAATTTTGATCTCTACCTGGGGAAGCAGCACTGATCTACGTGCTGACCTGAATAAAGATGGAAAGGTCAGCTCCTCTGACCTTGCGATTCTAATCTCCAAATGGGGCAGTTAGACCCCTGCTAGGGTTGACCAAAAAAGTCTCCAGTGCTATATTAGCGAGTAAGTTTAATACTTTTTGTTAAGTGGGATGCTATTCCCACTTTTTCAGTATTTAATGCTGAAAAAGCAAAGATGACCAAATTGGAGGTTATAAAAAGATGGCTTTAAGAACAGAATTTGCTGCTGCACTCAACCAAGCTGCGGCGGAGCGTGGAGTCGATCCGCAAGAAGTGATCGACATCATGAAGGAAGCAATCAAAGCGGCGTACCGAAAAGATTATGGGGCAGAAACTGATGAGCTTGATATTGAGCTAGACACCGAGCATGGTGGAATTAAAGTTTTCAAAGAAGGCAAAGATGTGACCCCCGAAGGTTTTGGACGAATCGCGGCGCAAACTGCTAAACAGGTTTTGCTTCAGAGAATTCGCGAAGCAGAAAAAGGGGCGATCCTCACGGAATTTGAAAAGAAGGTCGGAACAATAGTTAACGGTATGGTTCAAAGGCTAGAAGGACCAAACGTTGTTGTCGATATTGGTAAAACAGAAGGAATCATGCCAGCTCAGGAGCGGATGGTCGGTGAAGATCTGCGGCTAAACCAGAGACTTAAATTTTATATTGTAGGAATACGAGAAGGTTCCCGAGGACAAGAAATCGTCGTCTCGCGAGCGCATAAAGGTCTAGTCGAAGGTTTATTTAAACTCGAAGTTCCCGAAATTGGCTCTGGTCTAGTAGAGATCAAATCAATTTCTCGTGAAGCTGGTTCTCGTAGTAAAGTGGCAGTTTTTTCACGGCAAGCAGGAGTCGACCCAGTCGGCTCTTGTGTAGGGCAAAAAGGAGTACGAGTCCAGGCAGTGATTGCGGAGCTGGGAAATGAGAAAATTGACATTGTTCAGTACAGTGACGACCCTGCGAAATTTATCGCTGCATCACTTTCTCCAGCAACGGTTGGAAAAGTCAGCGTTGATGAAGAAGAAAAGACCGCCCACGTTGAAGTCCCGGAAGACCAGCTTTCTCTAGCAATTGGAAAAGACGGGCAAAACGTCCGACTCGCGGCAAAGCTGACTGGTTGGAGAATTGATATCAAAGGAGCGGAAGGTCTCAGTAGCCTAGAAGAAAAAGCAAAAGAGCCAGCCGAAAAAAGTGAGTCAGACGAAAAACCAAAGAAAAAGGTAAAGAAAGAGACAAAAAAGAAAACAACTAAGAAAAAGAAAACTGAAGAAATAGCCGAAGAAGCAACTGAGAACTAAAGTGGGAAACTATTTGTGGCAAAAACAAAAACGACAACTACAACCAAACAAATTTCAACTCGACCACCAGTTGTGGTCATCATGGGCCATGTTGACCATGGTAAAACTACTCTCCTAGACTACATTCGTAAAGCTAAAGTTGCTGAAAAAGAACATGGTGGCATCACTCAGCATATTGGTGCCTACCAAATCGAAAAAGACGGCAAAAAGATTACTTTTATTGACACTCCAGGGCACGAAGCTTTCTCAGCAATGAGAAATCGAGGAGCGAAAGTCACTGATATTGCGGTCTTAGTTGTTGCCGCTGACGATGGTGTCATGCCGCAAACAAGAGAGTCAATTGCCCATATCAAAGAAGCGGGTGTCCCGCTTATCGTGGCAATCAATAAGACTGACTTGCCAGGAGCTAATTTAGAGAGGGTTAAAAAAGGCCTCGCCGAAAATAATGTTTTGGTCGAAGGTTACGGGGGCGATGTGGTGACTGTTCCGATCTCTGCTAAAACCGGCTCTGGTGTGGAAGATCTTTTGGAAATGATCAATCTAGTCGCTGATATTGCCGAGCTAAAAGATGAAAGTAAGGAGGAGTTTGAAGGAGTGGTGATTGAGTCTTCCTTAGATAAATTCCGTGGGCCACTGGCGTCAATTTTGGTTAAAAAAGGCACTTTAGCAGTCGGTGAGCAAATCAAAAGTAACACTAGCGGTGGTAAAGTGAAGGCTTTGATTTCTGATTCGGGCCAACAGTTGAAAGAAGCAGAGGTCTCCACCCCAGTTGAAGTACTTGGTTTTGAAAAAGTACCACAGGTTGGAGAGTTAGTTCATCTTCAAGGGAGAGAAGTTGCAAAAGTAGAAACAAAAGTAGAAACAGTGCAGAGACGAAACCCTCTTGAAGCACTACTAACTAACAGTTCCCAAATTAACTTGCTGATTAAAGCAGACGTCGCCGGATCTCTTGAAGCAATCGCCGCGGCAGTGGAGGCATTAGGGGACGAGACTCATAAAATCAATATTGTTTACAAAGAAACTGGAGAGGTGAGTGAGTCAGACGTTTTGCTAGCCTCCTCAACCAAAGCGATTATCATTTGTTTCAATGTAAAAGTTACTAAGGGGGCAGAAAAATTAGCTGAAGAGGACAAAGTCATGATCCGCCCCTTCAAAATCATTTACGAGCTTTTGGACGAGCTGAAAGAGGGCTTGGAGACTTTAAGCGAAGCAAAACGGGAAAAAATCTTAGGCGAAGGACAGATCATTGCAACTTTTGACACCTCCTACGGAAAGATTGCGGGCACTAAAGTCACCGAAGGTCGCTTCTCTAAAGGAGATCGTATCAGAATTGTCCGAGGCGGTGAAGAAGTTGCCCAGGCCAGAATCAAAACAATTCGTCAAAAACAAGAAGAAATCCCCCTTGCTAAAGCAGGAAATGAGTTTGGTATTTTGTTCGAAGGTCAAGTTGATTTTGCTGAGAACGACAAAATAGTTGCATTTTCCTAATCCCCATAGTATTATCAAAAGTCCTTAAAAGCATGCAAATAAATTTAGTTGGCAACCAGATTAATGAGATTTTTAATCAAGCTAAAAGCGTTTTAGTAGTCTTGGGTAATGGCGCTGATTCAGATTTAGCTTGTCTATCCGCTTCTCTGGTTGAAGTTTTTTCTGCTTATAAAAAAGGAAGCTACATGCTGACTAATCAGCAACTGCCGATTGCCGCACAGCCCTTAGTTAAGAATGAACTTTTGAAAAGACATTTAACTCCAGAAAGCCTGGTTCTCTCGTTTGACTGGACCAAAAGCCAACTCGATCGAGTCAGTTATAAAATTGAGGGGGATCGTTTTGATTTGATCATAAATTCCAAAGGCAAAAAAATAAATCCCAGCGAAATCTCCTATTCTTACCAAGGCGAAAAGTATGATTTAGTTATCAGTGTAGGAGTTACGAGTCTTGAAGAGTTAACTGCCTTTGGTATTGATCAAGATCTTTTCAACCGAGTCCCGAGTATTAATTTTGACAAGAAAGTTTCCAACACTCAGTTTGCTAAACTAAACCTCATCAGCAATTCAGCTGATAGTATTTGCGCCTTGGCAGCTAATAGTTTTAATGAGGCAAAGATCGCTCTTCCTACTAAAGCAGCGGAGATCATGTTAGTTGGTATTAAAGAGGCCACCAAGAACTTTACTGAGGTAGCCGACCCCTCAACTTTTGAGGCAGCCGCTTATTTGAAGCGTTGTATGATCCCAGGAATGGTAAACTTTGCTTCTGAGAAAACACAAGGGTCTGAAGATAAAGAAGAAACTCCAGAAAACTGGGTTTCACCAAAAATTTTCCGAAGCAGACAATTGTCCTAGGTTCTCCTCGAGATTGTAAATGAAGCTAACTTCTGGTATAATTAGATTGCCCAAAGAAAAAGTTAAAAATAGGAAACGTACAAATCGATTAAAGTTATGAGTTTAGTAAAAGAAGAAAAAAAGAAAATACTTTCTGATTACGCGCAACATGAAGGCGACACTGGTTCGCCTGAGGTTCAAATTGCGCTTTTGACTGAGCGAATCAAGAAATTGACTGAGCATCTGAAAATTCACAAACAAGATGTGCACTCACGACGTGGGCTGTTGCAAATGGTCAATAAAAGACGAAGGATACTACTTTACTTGACAAGGAAAGACCCAGACCGTTATAAAACAATTGTTCAAAAACTAGGATTAAGTAAATAATTGCTTTGCAACAATAAGAATTGTAGTAAAACAATTGTTCAGAAATCAAGGCTAAGCAAATAGATTTAAAAATTGAAAAGTTAAAAGGAGTTTATAGGGGAAGGTGAGCCGATGTATCCAAGGAAAGGTTAACCGCAGAATGTTTCTTTGGCCACGTTGGCTGCCAATTCTCCCCAAAAATAAATATTAATGGATAAAAAAACAAAAACCGCCCAAGGGGTAATTAGAAAAGAAATTACTTGGGGTGATCGTGTACTCTCATTTGAGACAGGACGAATCGAGACCCAAGCAGACAGTACAATCGTGGCAAGTTATGGAGAGACCGTAGTTTTAGTAACTGTCGGTCACGCACTTGCTTCTGAAGATCTCGGCTACTTCCCACTTTCAGTTGAATTTGAGGAAAAATTCTACGCTTCGGGAAGGATTTCCGGTTCCCGCTTTATCAAAAGAGAAGGCAGACCACCTGAATCAGCGATTTTAAACGGTCGTTTGATCGACCGCTCAATCCGACCACTTTTTCCTAAAGATTATTTCAACCAAGTACAAGTGATTATCACGGTTTTGTCTTACGACATGGAAAACGACCCTTCCAATTTGGGTTTGATCGCCACTAGCGCAGCGCTGAAATCTTCGAGTGTTCCTTGGAACGGTCCAGTGGCCTCAGCCCAAGTAGGACTAATTGATGGAAAATTTATTCTCAACCCCACCCGTGAGCAGCAAGAACAAAGTGAACTAGAGCTTCTGGTAACTTTCAATCGCGACAAAACGGTCATGATCGAAGCAGAGGCCAAAGAAGTTCCAGAAAAAACAGTCCTCGAAGCGATCGAATTTGCAAGAAAGAGTGTCGAACCAGTTTTCAAAATGATCGATGAGTGGACTAAAGAGGTTGGTAAAGAAGATCACAGCTATGATGTTAAAGAGATTAACGAAGACGTTAAAAAAGACATCGTCGACTTTATCAAAGCTAATTTTAAAGAGAAACTTTTTACCCAAGAGAGAGCCGATCGTGAGACTTCAGCAAAGGAGTTGAGAGAGGTCATCTACGAAAAATTCGAAGGAAAACTTTCAAAAGATGAGATGGGTGAGATTTTTGAAGAAACAGTTAAGAAAATGGTCCGCGCTGCAATTATCGATGAAGGCAAACGACCCGATCAACGCAAACCAGATCAAGTAAGGAAAATCGAAGTTGAAGTTGGGTTACTGCCTCGTACCCATGGTTCAGCGCTTTTCAAAAGAGGAGAAACTCACGTTCTCTCGGTCGCAACTTTGGGATCTACTTCCTTAGAGCAACTCATCGACACGATGGAAGGTGAGGAAACCAAGAGATTTATGCACCACTACTACTTCCCACCCTTCTCCACCGGAGAAGTAAGAAGAATGGGGACTCCAGGTCGCCGCGAGATTGGTCACGGAGCGCTAGCAGAAAAAGCTTTGGTTAATGTCATGCCACCGACTGATAAGTTTCCCTACACCGTCCGAGTAGTTTCCGAAGTAATGAGCTCTTCTGGTTCCACCTCAATGGGTTCGACTTGTGGTTCGACCTTAGCGTTGATGGATGCTGGTGTGCCAATCGCCTCGCCAGTTTCCGGGATTGCCATGGGATTGGTGACCGAAGGAGATAAGTGGGAAGTGCTAACTGATATCCAAGCTCTGGAAGATTTTTACGGAGACATGGATTTCAAAATTGCCGGAACCGAAAAGGGGATTACCGCGATTCAACTCGATGTTAAGATCACTGGTCTCACTCCGGAAATGGTTGAGAAAACTTTCAAAGATGGAAAGGTCGGGCGTGATCATATTCTCGATAAGATGCTTTCAGTCATGCCAAAAGTGCGTGAGAGTATGTCAAAATATGCTCCCAAAGTTACCGTAATGCATATTGCTCCTAAAAAAATTGGAACAGTCATTGGTAGTGGTGGAAAAACCATCAATAAAATTATCGAAGACACTGGGGTAGAAATTGATATCGAAGATGACGGCACTGTTATGATCTCTGGCAACGACCCTGCCAAAGCTGAAGAGGCAATGAAAATTATTGAAGCGCTGACTCATGAGCCTAAACCTGGTGAACAGTTCAAAGGAACAGTTAAAAGAATCATGCCTTTCGGAGCTTTTGTGGAGATTATGCCAGGTATCGAAGGCCTAGTTCACATCTCCCAGATCGCACCATACCGAGTCGAGGATATTAATAAAGAAGTAAAAGTTGGTCAGGAAATGGACGTTGTTATTCGTGAGGTTGATGAAAAAGGTCGGGTCAATCTAAGTCGTAAGTTTGAGGACTAGGCTTAAAAAATTACATGGAAAACGAAATACTGCTCTCGAAATTAGCTGAAAAAATCAGAACTTGTACTCTTTGCCCACTCTATCAAGGATCGACCAACGCGGTTCCGGGCGAAGGTCCTGCTGATGCCAAACTCTTTTTCATCGGAGAGGGCCCAGGTTATTACGAAGATCAGAGTGGCCGGCCTTTTGTAGGCCGAGCGGGAAAACTCCTGGAAGAAACCCTGAGTAAAATTGGACTGAAGCGAGAAGAAGTCTTTATTGGCAATGTCGTCAAACACCGGCCTCCGGAAAATCGGGATCCACTACCAAACGAAATAGCTGCTTGTAGCGGTTGGCTCGACCAACAACTTGCGATAATTAATCCAAAAGTGATTGTCACCCTGGGAAGATTTTCACTAGCCAAATTTTTAGGGGCGGAAAAAATTTCTTATGTTCACGGTCAAGCAAGAAGGGTGGGAAACTATATTGTTCTCCCGATGTATCACCCGGCTGCTGCTTTGCGAAATGGTTCGCTGATGAGAGAATTTGAACAGGACTTTATTAAAAATAAAGAACTGCTGCAAAGTCCTGAAATCGATTTAAAAACAGAAGATCCAGAGGATGACTCTGATCAAATAAAATTATTTAGTTAAAAATGTCAAAAAAATTTAAAGTAAAAAACCCAGCATTTCAAAATCAAAAAGTTCTACGCTTCATTCCTTTGGGTGGTAATGGCCAAGTCACTAAAAACATGTTTGTTTACGAATACGGCGACGATATTGTTCTAGTTGACTGTGGAATGGGTTTTCCGACCGAGCAGCTTTACGGAGTTGATATGGTAATTCCTGATATCAGCTACTTGCGTGATAAAAAACAAAAAATTCGCGGACTACTGATCACTCACGGACACGAAGATCATATTGGCGCGATCCCCTACCTGATCGATAAACTCGATACGACAATTTACGCGACACGCCTGACCGTTGGGTTAATAAAAAATAAATTAAAGGAAGTAAATAAACTCAACACCACCAAAATTGTCCAAATCAACCCTGGTGAGCAAATCCAACTAGGAAGTTTTCGTGCCGAAGCTTTCCGAGTCAGCCACTCAATCCCTGACAGTGTAGGTTATGCGCTGACTTCTCCACTGGGGACCACGATCCACACTGGAGATTACAAATTTGACTGGACTCCATTGGACGGTAAAACAACCGACGTTGACATTCTTACCGAATACGGACGCAAAGGAGTACTGGCACTGATGAGCGATTGTCTACGTAGCGAAAAACCGGGCAACACGCTCTCAGAAGCTGCAATTCAGGAAAAGTTTGAGGAAGTTATGGAAAAGGCGAGTGGTCGAGTGATTATCACTACCTTTGCCTCCAATATTTCGCGAGTTCAGCAAGCAATCAACGCTTCAATGAAATTTCACCGTAAAGTCTGCGTTGTTGGGCGGTCCATGGAAAACAATCTGCTGACTGCGCAAAATTTGGGTTATATCTCAATTCCTCGAGATCTTTTGATCAAACAAGAAGAGATTGAGCGCACCAATGATAAAAATCTGACCTTGATCGTGGCAGGTAGTCAGGGTCAACCCGGTAGTGCTCTCAACCGAATCGCCAACGGGGACCATCGTTTCATTTTTATCAAAGCAGGAGATGAGGTAGTTTTCTCCGCCGACCCAATTCCTGGTAATCAAGACGCAGTTTACGAAATGATCGACAATCTCTCGCGACTTGGGGCCAATGTGAAATACTCTGATATTACCTCAGATTTTCACGTCTCCGGACATGCCGCTCAGGATGAGTTGATTCTCATGTTATCTCTGACTAAACCAAAATACGCGGTCCCGATCTCCGCGATGCACCGGATGATGAAGCAGTACGCGCTTCTGGCGGAAAGCACTGGAGTGCCTCGCCAAAATGTTTTGATCGTTGATGAAGCAGGTGTGATCGAATTTTCACAAAATGGGGCACGAATTGCCGGAGAGATCGAAACAGAAAATGTTTTTGTCGATGGTATTGGAGTTGGCGATGTGGGGGAAGTAGTTTTGCGAGACAGGAAAGTTTTAGCGGAAGAAGGAATCGTCGTTGTCATACTCACGATCGATAAACACCGTTCGCAAATTATTGGAGAGCCGGATATCGTCTCCCGAGGTTTTGTTTATATGAAACAATCAGAACCACTGATTAAAGAAGCCACTAGCGTCGTGAAAAAATCACTTGGAGATGACAAAAAGGTCAAAAATTGGATGAGTGTCAAAGAAAAAGTTACTAACGATCTCGAGCGTTTCCTCTACCAAAAAACCCAGCGGAAACCAATGGTTGTGCCCGTGATTGTTGACGTTTAAAAATGCCGAAAGTAAACTTCACGCAAAAAGCGCTAATTTTTAATTCCCAGGGAAAATTCCTAATTATTAAACGCTCTTCCACTGCTCCTGCAAACGCCCAAAAGTGGGATTTGCCTGGAGGTGAGATTGAAATAGGCGAAGATCCGGAAGAGGCAACTAGAAGAGAAATTAAAGAGGAAACGCATCTGGAAGTAGCAGATCTAACACCATATGACGTCGAGAGTCACATAAATAATCGAGGCGAATTTTGGGTTAGCGTGGCTTATAAAACAACGACCAAACAAGAGTTGGTTAAACTAAGTTTTGAACATGACGAATTTCGCTGGGTGACTAAAGAAGAATTTTCTGGATTTGATTCAACCCCAAAAATAAACCGCTTCATTAACAAAGCCTAATGTTTAATTTCAGCTAATAATTCGATTATTGTAGAGTAAAGAGAAAACTGTAGTTAAAAAAACGGCGATTGGTGTTATAAACAACCAAACAACTAGACCGTAAAATTTAGAGAGATAAAAGCCCAGAGGAACTAAACTGACAAAAATAGTAAGAAATAGCATGATCAGGTTGGTAACAGAATCGTTAAAGATAAAAATAGAATATCCGTGTCCCAACCCAGAGAGAGCATAGATGATAAACCCAAAACCTAGGACAACGCCAAAGCATAAGCCTGCAATTATATAACCCACTGCCGCTCTTACCTGAGGTTTCATCAATAAATAGTAACACAGCCATTAAGAATAAAGAAGCTAAACGAGAGACTATCTGAAACCTATAGTTTGACAAATTACTAACTTTCTGCTACTCTTTTCAGACCTGCCGATTCCCATTTTATAAAACTCTCGGCAGTTGATATAATTTAATCAATGCGCCGCAAGACTCGGACTTTTCGAAACCCCATAAAGGTAAAACTCAAGAAAAAAACCCTTCAGACTATCGCTGGTTTGATTTTGATCGGTATGGCGGGCATCTCTTTACTCGCTCTTTTTGGATCTAATGCCGGAGCCGCCGCTCTAGTACGAGAAACTGAATTCCAATATTTTGGTTGGGGGACGATCTTACTACCCTTGGCCTTGTTACTTCTCGGAATCATGTTTCTCCGCGCCAATATCCCCTTTCTGACCGCTAATACAAGTATTGGTCTGACGATCTTTTTGGTAGCGATTATTGCTTTCACCGCGACGTTTCTGCCTCATCAATCCGGAGTTGTGGGGACGAGCATCGCTGATTTTTTGAGTAATTTCCTTTCCCGGCCTGGAGCAGCTTTTGTATTGTTTATTATTTGTTTGATCACTCTAGTAATTACTCTCAATACTTCACTGGAAAATGCTTTTGGTATGGTCAATAAATCCGCGGCCTTTTCTTTCAATGCCGCTAAAACTTTAGCGGGGAAAGGTAAGAAAGATGAGAAGGATGAAAAAGAACCAACCTTCGCGACCAAAGGTATGAAAGTCAATGAAGGTAAGCCAAAGGTGGAAGAAGTACCCGCTCTTTCAACCGCAGTTGTTAGCAATCTTCCCGGCCAAGACCAGGTTTGGGAATACCCCCCGCTTGATTTGTTAACTGATTCTCTAGGTGCAAAAGCCGAACGAGGAGATCTCAAACAAAACGCTTCGATCATTGAGAAAACTCTGGAGAGCTTTGGTATTCAAGCTAGAGTGGTCGAGGTCAACATGGGTCCAGCGATCACCCAGTATGCACTTGAGATCGCCCTAGGAACTAAACTAACCAAAATTACCTCTCTGGCCAACGATATTGCTCTTGGTTTAGCGGCACCAACCGGGACGGTCCGAATCGAAGCTCCGATCCCCGGAAAATCTTTGGTCGGAATTGAGGTTCCCAACATCACTCCAGAGATTGTTCCGCTCAAGTCTGTCTTGGCGTCGAGCAACATGCAAAAAGCCAAGTCCAAACTTTCTCTCGCCCTGGGTCTAGATGTTTCCGGTAGCCCGCTTGTCGCTGACTTAGCCAAAATGCCCCACGTACTGATCGCTGGTTCTACTGGTTCGGGAAAATCTGTGGCGATCAACGCCTTTATTTGTAACCTGCTTTTCCGAGCCAACCCTTCGGAAGTTAAATTGATTTTAGTTGACCCAAAGATCGTTGAACTTTCCGGTTGGAACAAAATCCCCCATCTGTTGACACCAGTGATTACTGAACCTGAAAAAGTTTTGTCCGCACTGAAGTGGGCAACTGCAGAGATGGATCGCCGCTACAAAGCTTTTGCAGAAATTGGAGCTAGAAATATTGATCAATTCAATGAGATGAGCGGTTTTCAGGCCATGCCTTACATTGTTTTGATAATCGATGAGCTAGCGGACTTGATGCTCTTTGCTCCAGTAGAAGTAGAAGATTCGATTACCCGATTGGCCCAAATGTCTCGAGCGACCGGGATCCACATGATATTAGCAACTCAGAGACCAAGCGTTGATGTCATCACAGGACTTATCAAGGCTAATATTCCAACCAGGGTTGCCTTCAATGTCGCTTCGCAGGTTGATTCGCGAGTCATCATTGACCAGCCGGGGGCGGAAAAATTGCTTGGACGAGGGGACATGCTTTATGTACCTCCTGAAGCTTCCAAAGCCGCTCGTATTCAAGGAGTTTTCGTCTCCGAACCAGAGATTGAGAAACTTAAAGAATTCCTGAAAAAATCTGGAATTGAACCTCAATACACAGAAGAGGTTACCGCAATGCCGGTTAATAAACTCTCTGGTAAAGCCGGAGGCGGTGGGGGAGAAAGAGACGATCTTTTTGAACAAGCAGTTCAGATAGTTTGTCAATTTGATCGAGCTTCAGCGTCCTTACTGCAAAGAAAACTGTCGATTGGTTACGCCCGTGCTGCTCGAGTACTCGATGAGCTTGAAGAAGCCGGAGTTGTGGGAGCCGCGGATGGTTCTAAACCGCGCGATGTTCTAGTGAAAGACCCCTCCAGAGTTCTTGGTGGGGGTGAAGAATCTGTTGAAGAGGGTTAAAGTAGGGTTGAACTACAGTTAATTTAAGTCTAAAATCCCTTTTGTTAAATAAAAAAAATTAGCAAGGAGCTAACTTGAAGACAGTTGGGCAGATTCTCTCTGAAGAGAGGGTCAAGCGAAATATTACACTTGAGGAAGCAGAAGCTGCAACAAAAATTCGCAAGAAGATTTTGGCTTCATTAGAGGCAGGAGATTGGAAAGTCCTGCCTTCGCCGACTTTTGCCAAAGGTTTAATCAAAAATTACGGAAAATTCCTTGGTCTTGATGATAAAGAGCTGATGGCTTTTTATCGGAGAGAAGTCGATGAGCGGATTTTGGGTCGAAAAACAGTTGTTTCGCAGCAGAAAAAAACTCGTTTTCGCTTTACCCCTCAGCTTGTAACCGTTTTAGCAATTGTGGGCTTTGCTTTGATAGTCTTTGTCTACCTATTTATCCAGTTCCAGAGTTTTACTGGAGCTCCGACGCTTGAGGTCAGTGAGCCAAAAGATAATACTAAAATTAACTCTACTGAAGTTAATCTAGTCGGGAAAACCTGGGAGGACGCAATTTTGAAGGTAAACGGTCAGCAAGTACAGCTTTCCCCTGGTGGGACCTTCTCTCTACCGGTCTCGTTAAACGCAGGATTAAATACGATTACAGTCACTTCGGAAAATAAGTTTGGCAAAGTTTCCACGATCAAACGAACTGTAGTTGTTGATAATTCTGTTTTACAAAACCAAGGCGAGCAGCAAAATGTTAATCTTGTTGTCAAAGCTCTGACAAATTCAGTCAATTTAATAGTTGAGGAAGATGGGCAAAAAGCTTTTGAGGGGATTTTGGTGGCGGGTTCAGAGAAATCTTTTTCTGCAAAAGAGCGGATCAAGGTCACTACTAGTGATGCCGGTTCGACAAGTGTGGTCTTTAACGAAAAAGAAGAGGTTTTGGGTACTTTGGGCCAGAGCGGGGAAAAAGTTTACGAAGCACCCTCCACCCCGAGCTTGTAACAAAGACCCTGTTATGCTAGTGTATTAGCCACTTAATTTTGTAAAAATAAGTTTATGGAATCTGCCACTTTTTTAACAATCGTAATTTTTCTAGTCTCCGCGATTTTGATCGCGGTTGGGGTTTATCTTATCCTTCTTCTCAACGAAGCACGAGGCAGTTTCAAAAGAGTTAACCGAATACTTGATCGAGTCGAGACGGCTAGTTCTTTTGTGGAGGAAAGTTTTCGTAGTAGCAATAATTTCGTGAGTGTTTTTGGAGTTTTGAAAGAGGCAGTTGAGTTTGTTAATGAGCTAAAGAGATCTCTGCACTCTAAAAAAGGAAAGGGAGGACTCGATGAGTGATCATTCCCACAGCAGCGGCAATTTTGGCCAGGGACTATTCCTAGGGATTTTAGTTGGGGTTGGTTTGGCGATGTTTCTCTCAACCAAAGAAGGAGAAAGGGTTAAAAAGAGATTACTAAGTGGGGGTGAGGAAATTTTAGATGATTTTAGTGAAAAAGTGATCGAGTTTATCGAAGAAGCCCCAGAGAGTTCTCAATAAAGCATTCTTTTCCCAAGTTCGGAAACAAATTCAGGATAATAATGGGAGATATCGACGATATCAAATTCGGCCAAGATTGCTTCTTTAGGCTCTCTCTCCAGTAAAAATTCAAAAGACTTCTCGACAACTTTTTCAGGCTTATAATCAGCTCCAAATCGAGTTAAAAAATCTTTATCCATCGTTACTTTATAAAAACTTGGCCCAGCGGCATCATTGATGGTTACTGAAAAATGCCAGCCTAGATTTGTTGGTCGGGTTTTGACCTGAATATCCATTAGAGTTAAATATAACAAAATTCACTTGCCCACACCAGAATTTATTGTTATCCTGTTAGCCAGTTATTACGTAGAACAATCTTAAAGAATAGTAAGAATCTATGACTGCGAAAGAATTAAAAGCAAAGTATCTAGGTTTCTTTGAAAAAAAGGGGCACAAGGTTATTTCCTCGGCCCCACTTACCCCAGAGCATGACCCAACAGTCTTATTCACCACCGCCGGTATGCATCCTTTGGTCCCTTTTCTCCTTGGCCAAGAACATCCAAGCGGTAAACGACTGACCAATGTCCAAAAATGTTTGCGTACTGATGACATTGATGATGTGGGGGACAACTCTCACAATACCTTTTTCGAAATGCTGGGTAACTGGTCACTCGGAGATTATTGGAAAAAAGAAGCTATTGAGTGGTCTTGGGAATTTCTCACCAAAGAGTTAATGCTCTCTCCAGAGCGAATTTCAGTAACAGTTTTTGGTGGAGACCAAGAAATCCCTGGGGTTTCGGAAGACTCCGAATCAATCGAGATTTGGAAAAGTTTAGGAGTAGCAGAAGAGCGTATTTATAAACTTGGCAAAGAAGACAATTGGTGGGGACCAGTGGGAGAGAGCGGACCATGTGGAAGTGACACGGAGATGTTTTATGACACTGGGAAAGCCGAGCACGGTCAAGTCTGCCGCCCTGGAGAAAACTGCGGCAAATACGTTGAAATCTGGAACGATGTTTTCATGGAATACAACAAAACAAAAACTGGAACCTACGAAAAGCTGAAACAACGTAATGTTGATACTGGTATGGGAGTAGAGCGAGCAACTGCAGTGCTGCAAGGGAGAGACAATGTTTTCGAAACTGAACTTTTTTCACCAGTGCTTGAGTTAATTAGAACCATGTCGGAAAGCTACAACGAAACTTCCGCGCGAATAGTTGCGGACCATCTTCGAGCCGCCATATTTCTAATTAGTGATGGAGTCGCTCCTTCAAACACAGAAAGAGGTTATGTGTTGCGCCGTTTGATCCGCCGTGTGATTCGCCACGGAAGACTCTTAGGTATAAAGGCGAGTTCTGCTTCAAAAATTGCCGAGACCTTTATTGAGATTTACAAAGAGGATTACCCTGAGTTAATTGAGAAAGCAGAAACTATTTTTTCAGAAATAAATAAAGAGGAAGAAAAATTCCAAAAGGTTATTGCCGCAGGTCTAAGAGAATTTGAAAAACTAGGGAAAGAAATTTCCGGCAAAGATGTTTTCCGTCTTTACGAATCTTACGGTTTTCCGCCTGAGCTAACTTATGAATTAGCCTCAGAAAAAGGAATCAAGATTAATCATGAAGACTTTGAGCAAGAGTTGAAACGACATCAAGATGTTTCCCGAGCGGGAATGGAGAAAAAATTCAGCGGAGGACTTGCGGATCATTCTGACATCACGGTGCGGGGTCACACCGCGACTCATCTTCTCCACCAGGCTTTACGCGATGTTTTGGGAAAGAGTGTTCACCAAAGTGGAAGTAACATCACTCCCGAGAGGATCCGTTTTGACTTCGCTTACGGAGAGAAAATGACTCCCGAACAAATTAAAAAAGTTGAAGATATAGTTAACTCAAAAATTAAAGAAGATCTGAAAGTAAAGAAAGAGCTAACGACACAGGAAGAAGCGGACAGAAAAGGAGCGATCGGACTTTTTAAAGATAAATACGAGGACAAAGTTTCGATTTACGAAATCGGGGATTATTCGACCGAGTATTGTGGTGGTCCGCATGTCGAGCACACTTCCGAGGTGGGAAAATTCAAAATAATCAAAGAAGAATCAATTAGTGCTGGACAGAGAAGAATAAAAGCAACTTTAAGTTAGGGAATAATCTATTGACAAATGCTATAGGTTTGGATAAACTTCCTCAATAAATACTGATCCATCAAGCCAGAGGAGCTGCCATGCAAAGGCTTCGTTTGTACTGTGAGGGGATAAAGCCCCTATTGTTGGACCCAGCATCCGAAGAGTTCCTGGACAAACTGAGCACTCGTGTTCGGCAACAACCAAGAACTGACATCAACGTCGAGGAGGAGGCCAAAAGCAAAGTCCTAATATCCCAAGGGGGGAACTTGTATTTCCCGCTTGGGTACCTCTTCTCTTGCCTGATCGAGGCGGGAAGGTTCGTCAAGTACGATGCGAAGATGAGCCTGTCGACCTCTGACTCGACCCGACTCACAATGGTCCTGACCCTCCAAGGAGACAAAGTAGTTCTTGGACTACGTGAGTCAAACGGGAAGTTCAAGCCTTTGTTGAAGGAGGAGTGGACTGTTGATAAGAGACGTGGGGTGAATAGAACTACCAAGGCTCCCGTCCGCATCATTAGGCCCAAGATTGCCCGTTGGGGTTTCGAGGTGGAGGTTGTCTTCGACAACGATCGACTCGACCTGAGTAAACTGCTCGAACTCTTTCGAGTTGCAGGCTTGGGGGTTGGGGTTGGTAGTTTCCGACCTGACAAGAAAGGCGAGTTCGGAATGTTCGAACTCAAAGAAGTCAAGGTGCTCGAGGAATGGAAGCCCGAGGAGACTGTGAAGGTCATTAACTTAACTGAAACTCAACCTAAATCGAAACGGGGAGGGTCGAAGACTAAGTAGTGACACGAGCACGGATGCCCTTTTTAGGCAGACCCAGATTGGGGCTGTGACTCTGCACTGCAAGTCTTTGCTTTGTTCAGTCTGGCCATCCATTCTGTTGCAGTCTGTGGCACGGGGCTGGGGGTTCTTCGACTTCGGTTGTCGAACCCCTGCCATTTTTATACTAAGATTGTTTTTGCCCAATTTGAAATCAGCACTTTTCAGCTGAAATAGTTCAAGGAGAAGGATCGTGAATCGCAGGGACCATCTTGGACCGCTCACTTTTGATGAGCTGTCCTCTGCCTTTCCAAGGCAGTACCGAGAAATGCATCCCAACCAGAGGGAAGCATTCGAACGCATAGCCCAAGTAGGAGGTTCCGTCACCTTAGAAGCCCCGACTGGAAGTGGCAAAACAGCAATTGGTTACGCCACCCTTAGGGCGTTAGCAGAAAGAGGTGAAGGTCCTCTATTCTACGTTGTTCCAAACAAGGCTTTAGTAGGTCAAGTGCATACTTTGCACAGAGACCTCACAGAGGTATACGGACGGAATGAATATGAGTGTCTCTATTTCCCTGAGGAAAACTACAGGGCAGATGAGATACCCTGTCTGCTTCTCACAGACTGCGTTCACCGAGTCGACCAGGAAACTGGTGAAACCTTTGGACGTGGGAGGCGTTGTCCCTACTATTGGGCCAAGTATCAGGCAAAGCAGAGTCCGATAGTCGTCTGCACAATGGCATTCTATCTCTTTACCCAGCTTTTCAGTCGGGAATGGGAGGAACCTGCAGGCTTGGTCATTGATGAAGCCCATCAGATCGCTAAGGTGGTTCGCAACGCCCTGAGTTTTGAGATTTCGGGCTACCATCTCGCTAGGGCCATCCGACTTCTTGAGCCTTTTGCCCCAGAAGGAGCAGCTGGTCTTGAAGAGTTTCTCTCGACAATGAACCGCATTGTTAGGGTGAAACGTTCCAATACACCAAGTCTGCTCGAGGATACCGAAGTCCAAGAGCTGTTAATGGTCCTGATGCTCATCGACCATGACTTGTTGCAACGACGCCTTCAATCTGCTGTTACGTCAGGAGCCATTGATGTTGGTCAGCATGTCGAAGTTCTAACTAGAGTTGAGAGAATAGTGCGGGATCTCGTGCGTTATCTGCGTGCTTTCGAGTTCTCATTGCCAACAGAGAATCGTAACCCTCTCAATTACACCTTTGCCTACCACGAAAGGGAACCAGTGGAGGGTAGAAGAGTAAACAACCGGCTCGTGGTTAAGGCATACCATGTTGCCCCCTTGGTTAGAAGTTTGTTGTCTTCAAGTATGACATTGGCATACTCGGCGACTATTGGCGATGAGAATATCTTCGGATTCGAGACGGGTATTCGTCAACCGACCTTCCACTTTGGTTCAGACTTTCCCAACGAGAACACCCGTGTGTTCATGCCTACGAACACGCCAAACCTGGCAATGCAATCTCGTGGCCGTCGGGACCTTGCCAACAGCATTCGACGGATGGCTCGGGCCTGTCGCCGTTTCAATGATGCTGGACACCGTTGCCTTGTAATTGTGGTTTCGGATGCCGAGAGGCAGAGGTTTCTACGTATGGCAATTGAGGAAGGTGTTGACGTCGTTACCTATGGAGACGGGGTCAGTGCTCGGTTAGCTGCGGAGAGATTTCGTGACCGAGGTGATGGTGGGGTGTTGTGTGGTACAGCCGCTAACTATGGAGAAGGGATTGATTTGCCAGACGGTAGGGCCCCTGTGATTTTCTTTCTCCGTCCTGCATACCCATCACCTCAAGACCCAGCGACCCAATTCGAGGAGCGGCGTTTTGGTAGCAGGCGTTGGTCAGTCTGGAACTGGCGTGTGATGATGGAGGCCCTTCAAGTCCGAGGTCGGAATGTACGGGGCGCGACAGACCTTGGGGTAACCTTCTTCATCTCTCAACAGTTTCGCCGATTCCTCTACGGTTCATTGCCAAACTGGCTTCAACCGGCATATAGAGGAGAACTCACCTTTGACGAAGGAATAGAGGAAGCGTTGGAGGTGTTGGGGAGATAGGTAAAGGGTGCATCGCTAAATCAAATTCAGCGGGATTCAAGTTTTGAACAACTTGGTCCCGCCTTTTTTTGGCAAATTCATTTACTCAATAGGTTTGGGTTGGTATAATAGTCTAATAAGCCTGCATGAAATTAATTCCCAAACTAATCCCTTCTAAAAAAAATAAAATCGAACGCTTTGTCGTTATTGATATCGGACTTGGTCGAGTCAGTCTAGCGGTTTTTGATTCGACTGAGAGTGGACCAAAATTTGTCGGGGTGGGACGAAGGAGCTTCACCACTCC
>DATIHF010000074.1:0-7581 GCA_035480955.1 Saccharimonadales bacterium (SeqCode)
ACGGCAATGGCTCCGAAAAGAAGCACTACTAAAATTAAAGAAAACCAGGTTTTTGGATTTAAATGAATTTCCTTCGACAGAGCGGGCATCTATTTATATGCTAGAGAAGTTTTTCCAGCTTGTCAAAGTTTACTCAGGAGCTTCACCAACAGTTGCAGTCAATTTTTGCGTCTTACCATCCCGGTAAACCTCAATAGTGATTTTCTGCCCGACTTTGATGCTATTTAAAATAGAGACTAAGTCATTGGTATCGTTTAAGGCCTGATCATTGATTTTGGTGACAATATCTCCGGCTTCGATTCCCGCTTTGTCAGCTGGGGAACCCGCGACGACGCGGCGGACGAAAGCCCCCTCGGGAACATTCTGAACTTTTGCAATTGCAGAGTCGATCGTCTGGTAGACAACACCAAGGTAAGGTTTGATGATTCTCCCCTCTTTTTTGTATTGGTCCAAAATGACTTTAACTCGGTTGATCGGGATGACAAACCCAATATTTTGGGCAGAAGAAGAGATTGCGAAGTTGACCCCGACTACTCGACCAGCAAGATCTAGTAGCGGTCCACCACTGTTGCCGGGATTTAGGGCGGCATCAGTCTGAATGACATTCTGCAGTGTCTCCTGGCCTTGCTGGTTTGAACAGCCTGTCCCACCGGCTGTTATGCCTCTGCCCAAACCAGACACGACCCCTACTGTAACACTATTTTGAAACTGTCCCAAAGCATTTCCAATTGCGATCACCTTCTGACCAGCCTTGAGAACTGCAGGATCTGAGTCTCCGAGTTCGAGGGCGGGAACTTTGGCGTCAATTTTGATAATTCCAATGTCGTTGGCAGGATCCAAGCTAATTTTTTTCGCATCGTAAGTCTTGCCGTCTTTGGTGACCACCGCATAGTCAACACTATTGTCACAAACTACATGGTTGTTAGTAATGATAATGCCTGAGCCATCAACGACAAACCCAGTTCCAATCCCTTGCTGGTCACTGACCGTTCCCCGGCTCGGGTCAAAACTAGTTGTTTTCGCAACTATGGAGACAACTGAGGGAGAGGTCTTATCAACAACGTCAATGACAGCAGACTCTTCGACGGTTCGAACGATTTTTTCCCCGCTTTTGGTGGTGACACTACCGGAGACGGCGACTGGTTTGAGAAAAGCTGGCAGAGAGTCTTTAAAAGGAAGGGAGCTGTACCAGTTTGGGTAAGAGACGCCAATTAGAATTCCGAGGACTAGAGCGACGAGTAATACTAAAAGTCCACCACCCCAAAAAGCTAATTTTTTCTGATCCTCGGGCATTTTATCTAGCATTGTTTTCTAGTTTCGGATAGTTTACTGAGAATTAACTGAAAGTACTAAACAGTGGTAATTTTAGGTAAAACTTTAGCAAAATTCAAGAGTTAAAAATGAAAGTGCAGACCTGTTTTCAAGTCTGCACTGAAGTGACTTTCATCTCTTATCGCCTTCTTCCTTTTTGACGAAAGGTTCCTTGCAGATCTAGGGTATTAATGCAGCTGAGAATTGTAATATGAGTGAACCCAAATAACTCATCTTCTTTTTGTGGGTACGGTAGGCCATTACAAACGTAAATGTCATGAACGAGAACCGCTGCGTCAACTACCCATCGTTCGTACTTTCGTGGGTTTGTCAGAACCACATAATTCCTCAACTTAGCCGAAGCAACTAGATACCTCATCAGCTCTTCTCTGTCGATCTCTCCAATGCAGAGACTCTCACCCTGCTCTTCCATAGGTTCCCTCCTTTGGGCAACAAAAAAACCGGTTGCTTACCGCAAACCGGTTTGGTGTCCGAACCTCAGATTGGTGGGAAATTTCACCATTTCTGAGAGTTTATTTTACTCTCTTGGGATAGCTTCAGTCAAGAAATTATTTTAGTAAATCTAAGGCTTTTTGAAGTTGGGGATCGGCTCCGCTGGCAATATCTTGATCGCTCAGGTCAACCTTGTAGTCTGGTGTGATCCCTTTGCCATGGATCCAGTCTCCGTTGGGAGTGAGCCATTTGCCAATCGTGATGTGTAGACCCGAACCGTCTTTCAGATCAGTCACTGCTTGCACGGTCCCTTTTCCAAAAGAAGTTTCACCGACAGTTTTGGCAATTTTGTGATCACGCAGCGCTCCCGTCACGATTTCTGAAGCTGACGCACTTCCTTTGTTAATAAGCACAACCACTTTGTCATCTTGCAGTCTGCCCTCTTTGTCTGAGTCAAATTGCTGCCGCTTGCCATCTGAGTCTTCTTGTTGCACCACAACATCTTTGGTGGTCAGAAAATCTCCCCCGATATAGATCGCCGTGTCGAGTCTCCCACCAGGATCATTTCTCAGATCAATGGCAATTTTTTTGATCCCCTTGTTCATCAAATCATTGACTACCTCATCCCATTCCTGCCTGGTTGTGTCTCCAAAACGAGTGACGGTGACCACCGCAGTATCGCCAACTATTTTTTCTTTGACTGATTTGACGCTGATCTTGGCCCGAGTCAGCTCCAGATCGATTGGTTTATCGACTCCTTCTCTCAAGATCTGCAGTTTGATCTTAGTTCCCGCTTTTCCTCTAATTTTTGAAACCGCGTCTGCAATTGTGTATTTTGACGCATCCTTCCCATCAATTGAGATGATCTGATCTCCAGCTTTGATCCCGGCTTTTGAAGCCGGTGAATCATCCAAAGGCGCGATCACGACCAACTTCCCGTTTTTGGCGCCCAGCTCCATCCCAACTCCTTCAAATGTTCCGGAGAGCTCATCATTGAAAGACTGGTTTGCATCTGGACTAAAGTAATTTGTGTAAGGATCCCCTGCTGCGGAAATCATTCCTTGGATCGCACCTTGAACTAGCTTGTTACCTGATAGATCTTTTTTATTCAAATAAGTAGAGTTTAGTTTGTCCCAAGCTTCCCAAAAAGTAGCGAAGTCTACATTGTCCTTACTGTAAAGTTTGTTGAGAACCTGATATTTCGGCTGGCTTGCGGTGGGGAAAAAAGGCAAGGCAACATAGCGGCCGATCCAAAGTCCCAGACCAAAGAGAAAAAGCCCCACGATAAATTTGGGGAAGACCTGACTTGGTTTGTAGTTATTTTGTGGTTCCATCGCTCTTAGGAGATAATCTCTAAGTTTGCAGCAGCAGCGTTTAGCTTGTTTCCGGAAATAAATTTAATTTGCGCGCAGATTGAGGCTATTCCAGAGTTTAATTCTATCTTGTCTTCACTAATACTTTCAACCACTCCAATTAGTTCCGCAGTATCGGGACGGAAGTAGCGCACCAAATCCCCAACTTTCAGCTCTCTCCAGGTTTCTTCAACGAGGGGTTTGTTGTCCACTACTTTGTTTTCTTCAGGGACCAAAACAGTTCTTTCCAAACCGTTGATAAAAGCAAATTTGTCATTGAGTTTGTTGAAGGCTTCAAAAATATCAGTACCCATCGGTACCGTGCCAAAACCTTCGGTGATTACGATAGTGATACCAACATCACTGGTGACTCCGAGACTGATGAAATCACGATAGTCCATCCCACCGACAACGATTCCTTTGACACCAATCGTGAGAGCTTTCTCAATCGCCGCGCGGTCAAGATGGGCTCCCCCAACGACAATCCGTCCCTGGCAAGTACCATCGATTTTTTGCGGGATCAAAAATTCTCCGGGCTTGGCCGCGATTTTGATGATTCCATCGCGATTTTTCCCCAAACCCGCCGCTCCTTTGATCTCGGATCCAAAGGTCCTCACCGTGACTGAGTCTTCTCTGACTCCGCTCACCATACCGGCCGCTCCAGCAACAAGTTTGACTGGCATGGGGAGAAATTTAACAATCAGATCACCATTTCGATCAATATCAGTGAGCACTCCATCAACTGGGCTGCGCAGTTCTTTTTTACCAACTCCAAGCATACCTTTTTTGCGGGCGATGATCTCCCCTTGATAAATCCGATCGCCGATATTTCTAAGTAAATATTTCTTAACTGAGTTTCTGCTGATACCAAGCACATGAGAGACTTTTACCAGTCGCTGTCCGGCAGAGACTTCACAGTGCGCTACGACACTCTCAGCATCAACTTTGTCTCGCACTTTGACCGAGGGTTTGCAGGTCACCACGTAGGCTCTCACCAAATCAAATTGGTTGTTGGCATTGACTCTTTTCCAAACTGGACAAATCATCCGATTACCTCCACCTTATCAATCGCGGAGAGCCAGCGTTTCATCGCGTCGCGACTGTCGGCTCGTCCAAAACCTAGCTTTAAGGGTTTGACTCTCCCGTCGAGCAAAACCCCAAAGGCACCACCGGACACACTAAAGTGTGGTTTGTCTTTCAAGTCAAGCAAGGTGATCTCAACTTGTTGCTCTTTTGGCGCTGGAATCAGAGCAATTTCGTCCTCAACTATGTTTAATTCCTGATTTTCAGTAAAACCATAATCAAGCATGATCCGCCCCTTACCACCAAAAGAAACAAAACTCCCAAGAGGCTGCCAAAAATCATTTTCCCACTCCCCAATCTCGGGGTAAGTTTTCAGCAAAGCGCCAAAGCCGTGGAGAAACTGGTGTGAATCAAGTTTGACTTGAGCGATTCGTCCTTTGGCCAAAATATCCAGAATTATCAAAGCAATTTTGGCTTGCTTGGGCAATAGCGGCAAAAGAGCGCCGGTGATGATGACGTTCACCACATTTGGAGAGGCGATAAACTCACGATTTTGCGAAAAAGCGACCCGGTAAAAAGCTTCTTCGATTTCAAGTTCTTGAGGAGAGGTCGGGACTGACTCTGGTTTGAGTGATTTGTTGCCAAAATAATTTTCGATATCGTTTTCCGAAGCGTCAAAGGTGAGAAAAGCACCAATGTGAGAAATCTTGAGATTATTGGCGTAGGAGTACTCTCCAGTATCAAGGATGACACTCTTCTTCATACCGTTTTTTTCGAGATATTTCCGGAAAGCACTCTCGGCTTCTTCTTGGGTGGTGTAGGTTGCAGAAAGATTTTTGGCGAGGGTTTCAGTTTCCGGAAGTGCTCCAGTGACAATCAAGTTGGTTCCCTTGGCGACTTTCAAGTCTTTCAACAAGGTATTGGCAGCAATACTCAAATCCCCAATTGTCGTAGGAACCGAAGAGTAGCGCTCCAGCAAAAGTTTATTTTTATCGTTTTGGATTAGGAAAGCTTTCGTCCAAGAGTGGCCGACGTCTAGCACAAGAGATTTTGGGAAGGCTTGAGACATCTATTTAATTCTCTTTTTTTTGTCAAAAAATTTATCGGACACTAACGCTAAAAGGAAGAAGCGCCATATAGCGACTTCTTTTGATTGCATTGCTTAGTCCCCGTTGGTGTTTGTAGCAAACTCCTGTGCGGGCTCGATTAACGATTTTTCCCCGCTCGGAGATGTAACGCTTCAGTGTGACTACGTCTTTGTAATCTGGGGTTTCCTCTTCTTTGCAGAAGTAGCAAACTTTTTTTCCTCTTTGAATCCGGTTTCGTTCTTGTTGCATATTTTTTTAGAAAGGAATATCGTCGATATCTATCTCATCAGAATCAGACTTTTCCTCTTTTGTTTCCTCTTCGTCATCTTTTTTCTTTTTACCCTTTTTCTCTTCTTTTGACTCTACTACTTCTTGAGACTCCTCTTTTGGTGCAGGCTTATCAACCTCATCTCGGTGTACTTCAGCCCCACCTACTCCAGCATCTCGACGTGAATCCAAAAGAACCATGTCTTCCGCGACTACCTCAGTAGCTTGGCGCTTATCACCCTCTGGTGTTTCCCAACTTCGTGTCTGCAAACGCCCTTCGATGTAAACTTTTCGTCCTTTAGTCAGAAGTTGACTGCAAAGCTCAGCAAGTTTGTTCCAGGCAACAATTCGGTGAAACTCGGTTTCTTCTTTTCTCTCACCATCATCCCCAGAGGCCCAGCTGCGGTTGGTGGCCAAGCCAAAAGAGCAAACCGCGGTGCCGTTGGGAGTGTATCGGAGTTCCGGGTCTCGGGTCAGATTGCCGATTAACATTACTTTGTTTAAGCTTCGTGAAGACATAAGTTTCTCCTCTTATCTAATAAAGGTTGGAACAGATTTTTTACGCTCGACTTTGACTTTTTTCTTGCTGGGTTTTTTAATTTCGTCTTTCTTTGAGATCAAATAGCGCAAGACCGAGTCTTCGATACGCAGCTGATCGTTAAGCTTTTTTGGGGTTTCTGCCCCAGCTTCAAAATTCACCAACCAATAAAAGCCCTCTTTGGAGCCCTCGATCGGGTAAGCTAAGGTCTTTTTTCCCAAAGCCTCGCTTTTTTCAGCATTCCCTTTTGCTTTTTCAATTGTTCCTTCAACCTCTTTAATCAGTTTCTTTTGTGACTCTTCCGTTTGCTCTTGAGCTAACGCAAGCATCAGTTCGTAGTTAGTCATATTTTCGCTTCGGAGTATAACATAGCTACCTTACACCTGCAAGAAGGCTCCAGCTCTCCGGCAAATTTTATAATAAACTTGCAATTTGACCAGTTTTACATTATTATCGGCCAGTCATAAGGCAGGACGCTGAAAAACAAGGAAGGGAATTTTCCAGTGGAGAAGATCAGACCAGTTTTGGCCCGACTTCGACGAATCAGGCGCGACCTCCCGCCTCGCCTGGCTCGTTCGATGAGGGGGCACCACCGCCTGGGCCGCAGTTTCCGCAGTGGTGATGGTGGGTTGCGTTCATTCCTAGGTCATCTGCATGACCACTCCCACCCGTCGGATGCACCGCGACACGTCGGTCCTCACAAGGAGGATGAGGAACTCGCCTGCATCGCCGCCTACACCGGAGTGACGGAGGATGAGATCGAGGAGAAAGTGCGTGAGGTCGACAGGCTCGACGGTGCAGCGGAGAGAGCAATGGCTGCCCACCTACTCCTCCGGGTCATCGAGAACACCGAGGTGAAGCACCGACTGGGACAGCGCAAGCGCCGACCACGACGCAAGACCGCCGCCTAAATAAAACCGCGGGAGCAAACCCTGGGCCGAATGCAATCTGTATTCGGTCCTTTTTTTAGTTGTTGAATTTGAAGATTGTGGTATCCCCGTCTTGAAAAAGGTAATCTCGACCCTCGAGTCTCACCAAACCTTTTTCTCTCGCTTGATTCCAACCACCAGCACTAACTAATTTCTCCCAGTTGATCACCTCGGCTTTGATGAAGCCTTTTTCAAAATCAGTGTGGATCACACCGGCCGCCTGCGGCGCCTTAGTATCTATATGTATAGTCCAGGCACGAACTTCCTTTTCTCCAGCCGTGAAGTAAGTGATCAAACCCAGCAGTTCGTAACTTTCTTGAATTAATCGTTCTAACCCTGATTGTTCTAGTCCTAATTCTTTCAGATAATCTTTTTGCTCCTCTGGGTTTAATTCAACGAGTTCCGCTTCGACTTTGGCACAAATGACCACCGAAGGCTGCAATTCAAAGTTAATTTCTTTTTTCAAATCAGCTTCGGCGACATTGATAACGTAAATCGTTGGTTTGATGGTGATTAGTGGCAACCCAGTGGCAAACTCTTCCTCGACAAAAATATCTTTAGCCAAAATCCCCTTTTCTAGTCCTTCTTTGAGCTGTCGGTAAGCAGCCAACTTTTTCTCA
>DATIHF010000075.1:0-5885 GCA_035480955.1 Saccharimonadales bacterium (SeqCode)
GAAAAACCCCGCGAGGAGTACTTTGTTGAGATTGTTGATTACGCTTGGAAGAGATTGATTTGCCAAAATTAGAAACGCTGGCATGAAAAACAAGGCGGGTAAGAAAATCCGCGTTAACCCGTGAGCAAAAGGTGCGAATAATACCCAGTAGAAACCAAACAAGATTACTACCAAAAGGCCTTTTTCGAAACGCCGTTTCCTATTAAAAAGGACCAGAGCTAGAGAAAGAAAAAGCCCGATTAGAAATAAGGCTGGGAAAACTAAGGCGAGAAAGGTGTTTTTGTCAAAAGTGGAGAATAAATCAAAGCTAGGGCTAAAGTAGAGGTATATTTTTTTACCTAAACTAAATAACGTCAAACTGTTTCCACCGACTTGAGTCGGGATAGCACTTTTTTTGGTTAAAAAAACCTCGGCTTGGGAAAGTAAAATCGGTAAGTAGACCACCAGGCTAAGGAGTGGGGAAAAGATCAGAAAAAGTTTCTTCTTCTCCTTCATTCTTAAAAATTTAACAGAGAGGAGAACACTTCCTACTAAGAAAACAATTAACCCTGGATAATCTATAAGTACGAGAGTTACTGCGGAAATAAAGTAGAGTAACCAATCTTTTTTTGTTAATCGTTCCGCTTTAATAAACAGCTTACTTACCACCCAGATAAAAACCATTGAGGCAAGGAAAAGTGGGGCGTACATCCTAAGATTTGTCGAGTAAAAAATCAGCGTTGGGGAAACAATTGCTAAAGTAAGCGCCATTAAGGCTTTCCTATTGGACTTTGACAAGTGCAAAAGAGTTTTATAGCCAAAGAACAATCCTCCAGCAAAAATAATAGAGTGTACTAGTCTCAAAAATATCTCGTTAGTATTTTTTACTATTTGGGTCAGGAGTTTGAGTAATAGGTAATAGGAAGGAAGATGAACATCGAAATTTTGGTAAATCTGACCCCATGATTTTTCTGCTGTTTGAAGTGAGTAGGCTTCGTCTCCCCAAAGATTTAACTTGGTGGAGTAATTAAGGCAAATTAAGACAAAAATTGAACAAAGGATAACCGCCGGGAGACTTTTTTGAAGTTTTTTTATTCCCACTTTTTAGTTATAGCTTTAAAAACAATTCTAGTTTCAGTAGCTTATTAAAACTTAAATTATAGCATTGAGTAGGTTTCTTTAAACCTCTTCTTTTTGGGTTTTTAGGGCTGCTACGATTTAGTCACGAGAGGAGGGACACTTGGGCTAGTTTTCCTCGGGAGGTTTTGTGAGGTTTGGTGGCACGTTAACGTGGGTGGTAATCCCTCTCTTAATGCTGGGACTAGTGATCCAGATTCTCTCACCAAAAAAGGTGGTCATACAGTACCCGGCTTCTGCAGAAGGAGGTTCGGTAGAGAGTCTTTCTAGTATTACACCTACTAGTACAGACCCGCCCAATCCTTTCGCAACCGCAACTGCGACACTAACACCAATTAGTATTCCAGATCGGACTGAGACCATTACAGTTAGAGAACCGGAAAAGGTCGTAGCTACAGAGATAGCAATTCCAACCTCAGTCTCAGACGAACATTTAGTTATTGAGAAGATTGGGGTGGATTCAGAGACGACGCATCGAGAAATCGCTAAGAATGGGGTTATGGAAGACCCAGCCGTTCCGCTTGAAGTCTCTAGTTATGAACTCACCGATTATCCAGAATTGGAAAATCAGAGACTTTTTGCAGGGCATTATGATTATGCTGGCTTTGGTCCGGCAATCTTCCACCGACTAGGCGAGCTAAAGAGAGGAGACTTGATTAAACTTGCTGAACCAGAGGGTGAAAAACACTTTATTGTAATCAGTAATGAAGTTTTTCCTATCACCTTCAACGTTTACCAAATTCTTAATCGATCAACTTGGCTTGAGACAATTAATCTGATAACCTGTGACGGAACTTTTGTAGCGAACAATTACACCGAAAGAAGATTTATCCAAGCTGTGCGTGTGGATTAAAAGAAAAAAAATATAAAAGGCTCTGCTCTGTGGGGCCTTTTCTTTTTGGCGGAGGGGGTGAGACAGGATGAATTGCTTCGCAATGACGAACTCACCAGTTTTTGGCGGAGGGAGGAGGATTCGAACCTCCGGTACCGTTTCCGATACATCGGTTTTCGAAACCGACGCTTTCAACCACTCAGCCACCCCTCCAATAGTTGGCGCCCCCGACAGGATTCGAACCTACGACCTCAACGTCCGCAACGTTGCGCTCTATCCACTGAGCTACGGGGGCTAATATTAGGTTTAGTTATTATACCTTAGGCAGGGAAATTAACTAGCAATTTTGTGGAATTTTTCCGAAAGGTAGTCGGCAGCTTTATCCATGAAAGTTTCTTTCGGGATTTCTCGAAAAGGGATGAATTGAGCCATGGTCTGTTTGATTGTTTCTTTTTCCCCATCTCCTACTAGTAAACTCAAACGGCGGGGGTAATTCAGATAGGTCTCTAGCTGAATTGTTTCATGATCATCTTTCTTTACAAACCAGTAATCAAAAAGTTCTGCCCAAAGATAGCTTCTCCCCCCAGTTAATACCCCTTCGGTGGTGAGTTTGTGCTCTACGTCATGAGGAGGAACAGAGGCCATGACGTAAGCGACAAATCCAAGTGCTGCAATCGGCGCAATAATTATGAACTGTTTAAGGAAGAGCAGAATTAGGATGATAATTAAGAGTAGTAGAAATAGGTAAGTGAACCACTTTCGATTTCTCGGGATGAAGATTCGCTCCGGTGCTTTCCAGGCGTAGAGGGTTCTAACTTCAAAGGTTTGGGCCGGTTGGGTTTGACTTGCAGTAGGTTGCTGTTGTTGGGCAACCTGCTCTTGCAATTGAGTTAATTGCTTTTTGAGTTCTTCAATGGATTGGTTATGATCAGCAGGTTTTTTTGCCATTGGATGAGTGTTGGCGGAGGGAGGAGGATTCGAACCTCCGGTAACATTGCTGCTACATTGGTTTTCAAGACCAACGCCTTAAACCACTCGGCCACCCCTCCACTATACTACTTTTTGGACTGAAATTTAATTATTTTCTGGCGGAGGGTACAGGATTCGAACCTGTGTGACGCTTTCGCGCCAACGGTTTAGCAAACCGTCCCCTTAAGCCACTCGGGCAACCCTCCGCGAACCTGATCACGCTTTCTTAAGAGCAGAGCGCGAGAGCGATCTATTCTAACAAAAGCTGTATCTTACTTCAACGTGGGTGGGCTAGAGTCAAACCCCAGACTTTTTCTGCTCCGGCTTTTTTCAACTGTGCGGCTGCCTCTTTCAAAGTCGCCCCCGAAGTCCAAACATCATCAAAAACGAAATAACTAGCCTCTTTTAAAGGTCTTGCAACTTCAAAGGCAGCTTTAACATTTTGGCTCCTCTGCCTTTGACTGAGACCAACTTGTGAGTCAGTTGCTTTCTTTCTTTTTAGTAGAGTAGGGTCAAATTTAAGTTGAAATTTATCAGCAACAACTTTACCCAAAAGTTCTGCTTGGTTAAAGCCGCGATAGTTTGAGCGGCTTTTATGTAGGGGCAAAGGGAGCAAAATCCAGTTTTTATCTTCAATTAGAGGATTTTCGAATTTGAATTTTTCAGAAAATTCTTTGAGTAAATCAGTAGTAAAGCGGTATTTCAAGCTTTTAATTAGTTCTTGAACTGGGTTTTTGTAAACTGTCAAAGAGACAATTCCATCAATACCTAAAGCTTTTGAACAACGCGGGTGAGTCTGTCCGGAAACTGCGCCCTTATAGCAGTAAGCGCAGATTTGATTATCTAGATATTCTACTTTTAGAGTGCAACTCTCACACAAATAACTTCCAAGTTTTTTGCAACCAACGCAATATTTAGGGAAAACTAGGTCAAGTAAGCCCATGTTTAGACTCTAGCACACAAAAACCCACCTTTAGAGTGGGTTTTTGATGGTGGAGATGCCCGGATTCAAACCGGGGTCCGACAAACAGTTCCAAAAAGCGCTACAAGCTTGTTTAGCTAAAATGATTTCCCTCAAAGGCAACTAGCTAACGAAATCCGTAAGAGGTTAGGTTGTCGATAAGGTCTGTACTTTAAAGCAGTAACCAACGTACTTAAAGTTAGTCCTGGCTGATTGACATCCATGAAGGCCCCACCAAGAGAGAGTAGTCAGGATGCTTCTTAGGCGTAAGCGTAAGAAGGAGAAAATGCCTTATTAGCATTTATGGTTGGTCATCAATAGTTTTACGACTTGTCTGACCAGAGGTCGGCTTGCTCTTTTTGAAAGGTGCTTCCCGTCGATTTACAACATCCCCAAGACTAGAGTCTACTCCTGGTAAGACTAGTCCTTAGCTTTGCGGGCGTTGATTTTGTCTTTCCTGAGAAATTCTTCGGTTTCTCTCGCCACTGCTTTTTTCTTCAGATCGTCTCTCTTGTCAGTCTTTTTCTTCGGGATTGCCTGGGCAATTTCTACCTTAATCAGGTTGTGAGTAGTATACACCTTTGTAGGCACAAAAGTCAAGTTCTTAGAAGCTAGCTGAACCGTCATTCTCTCTATTTCTTCGGTCTTTAAAAGAAGTTTTCTTTCTCGTCTAGGGTCAGAGGAGGGATCAAAACCATATTTGTAAGGAGCGATATAGCAATTGACTAAAAAAGCTTCGCCGTTGCCGATTCTTACGTAAGAATCTTCTAGGGTGACGCTCCCGGCTCGAGCTGACTTTACCTCACCACCAGTTAGGACAATCCCTGCTTCGAGATGATCCTTGAGAAAATAATTATAACTAGCTTTTTTATTTAAAACTGAGGAAGCCATTGACCTTAAGGCAGCTTAAAGGAGTAAAGTTTTTCACCAACACCAACATAAGCTATTTTTTGGCTTTCATCAACTAAAATTAAGCTGGCTTTTTTAAAGGTACTATTGGAATAAGCGGCCAGGTAGGAGCCTGACTTGTCGAGTACCACCACTCGTCCACTCCCAGTGTCTAAAATATAGAGGTTCTTGGTTGCAGAATTGGTAAAAATGTCTGAAGCCTCTGAGATTGGTTGAGACAAGCCCGAGGTAGTAAAGTTTTGATTTGCTCCGCCAGCAAATTTGTATATTGTTCCATTTTTAGCGATAACCCAAACAAAGGCGTCAATTGCCATTGCAGTCGAGGAAGAAAGGTCTGGTTTATCCCCAGTTACATAAGCCTTCCCAGTACCTAAGCCCTGAGAGGTCGAGACGTATTTCCATATCTGTCCTTTGTTGGGATCGAGTAAATAAAGATTGTTCTGATAGGTTGCACTGCTTTGGATTTTTCCCCAATTGGCGCTGTTGCCGACACTGGTAACTTTGAATGAAGTGTCGAGTTTATTTATTCCTGTTAGGTTAGTCAGATAAAAACCAGCTGGATAGGAGGTTATTGTTTGTGGGGAAGCAGCAGATCCTGAGACTTCCAAACCATTTTTGGTTCCTAAATCCAAGCTAAAAGTAGTTGCCCCTTCTCTATCAACTAAAAGGATTTGGCTTCCCAGTTGTGCCGCGTCATCAAGCTTTGCTCCTTTTTTTAGTTTTGAGAAATCAAAAAGAGTAGTCAGACTCACATTATTGGTTTTATTAATTTCTGCTTCCAAATCACTGCTTTTGTTTTCGAGCTCTTCAATTTTTGAGTTGTTAGGATCTTTTTTCTTAGCTTCCTCTAAGTCTTTATTGGCTGACTCCACCAATGTAAGGGCCTGAGTTGGATCAGTAGCTTTGAGACTCTCCGCTTCGTTTAGATTACTTTCAGCTGAGGAGATTGCAGTATTAGCTTTATTTTCTTTGACTGAGGATCTTTTACCAAAGAAACCAAAGAAAAGGCTCAGGAATAAGACTAAAATAATCACCGCAACAATCTGAATTATCCGAGCTTTGCGTCGGCTGACTGGGTCATATTCTTCTCCAGGTGGG
>DATIHF010000076.1:0-2317 GCA_035480955.1 Saccharimonadales bacterium (SeqCode)
ACCTGAATCCAGCGCGTCTGCCATTCCGCCACGCCCGCAGAAGTTGCAAGTATAACATTTCTGAGGCTGAATTTCGACTAATCTCAAAAAAGCGTTTGTGTTAATATTTGCTCAAATGAAAATCTACGATATTTCACTCACGCTTTCACCGGAACTTACCACTTCGCCGGGTGAAAATTTTTTCAATCTAGAATCAGTAAAGAATTTCAAAGATCACCAAGTCAATCTCTCCAAAGTTACTCTCGGCAACCACAACGGCACTCATATCGATGCTCCTCTGCATTTTATTGAGGGTGGAATGGGTGCTCGTGAAATTGACATAGAAAAATTAATTGGTGAATGCCAAGTCCTTGAAATTGCTCCAAAAACAAACCTGATCGAAAAAGAGGAAATTGATGGTAAAATTAGTTCGGAAAGAGTTTTATTTAAAACAACCAACTCTAACAAACTTTTTGAGCCATTTACCTCAGACTACATTTCGATTGGTCAATCTGGCGCAGAATATCTGGTTGAAAAAAAAGTAAAACTAGTCGGAATTGATTACTTTGGTTGCGAAGCCAAAGGCTCACCAGGTCACCCCGTACACACAACGCTGCTTAAAAATAAAATTGTAATTCTCGAAGGAATAGATTTGTCTCAAATAGAAGAAGGAAATTACGAAATCTTTGTTGGTGCTTTGAAAATAAAAGGTTCTGACGGCGCTCCAGCAAGAGTGTTTCTTTCGCAGAGTAGACACCTTATAGTATAATAGTTTTGAATCTAGGGAGAAGCTATCAAGGAGTGTAGCTGTGGTACTGCAGCTTTTGAGTTCAACTTGCACCGAGTCAGACCAACTGTTAATGGCGATAATTTTGGGCTTGGGCATTGGATTCGCGATCGGGATCGTCGGGATCGTACTCGCGACTTTAATTAACCTGCCAGTGAAGAGTCATAGTACCCACACTCACTTTATCGCCGTCTACAAGCCGCCCTGGTACTGCTGGAAGTGTCAGATCAAAGGTTACAGACGCAATTGGATATCTAGCGAGCAGTACTATAAAAGGAAAGAAGCAGAGCAAAATTAATAGAGTTAGTAAGGATCCTCCACAGGGTCCTTTTTTTATTTCTTCACCTCATGTTGGCCGAATTTACCTCGCATGGCCGAAACAACTTTGTTGCGAAAACCTGAACTGGAATTCTCCTTATCTTTGTTAGAATTTTGACGGACTTTAAAAGAATCTTTAATTACTGGAACTTCAACTTTCAGTTCCTTTGCGGTTTTGATGGTCCACTCTCCTTCACCAGTGGAATTTATTGTGGAAGAAATATTTTTGAGTTTTGGGTCCTCTTTCAGCGCGTCTAGTGTCCAACCAACTAAACGGGACTCGACTACTGAACGATTATTATAAACTCGGAAAATTTCCGGTAGATCAAGTTTGAAAGGCGCGGAATTCAAAACTGCGGCTCCTTCCCCAATTGCCTCCATCATCCCGTACTCGATACCGTTGTGGACCATTTTGGCGAAATGTCCGGCTCCGACTGGTCCAAAGTGACCAAAAGCGTCTGCGGCACTTGCGGCGACAACAATTTTTTTTATTCTTGCATAATCATCAGCAGAACCACCAATCATGAGGCAAGCACCCTTTCGCGCGCCTCCTGGGCCTCCTGAGACGCCAATGTCCATGAAGTGGATCCCTTTACTTTGTAGCAACTTCCCACGTCTGAGGCTATCTTTGTAAAAAGAGTTCCCTCCGTCAACAATCAAATCGTTTTTAGACAGTAGCGGTATTAACTGTTTAATGTGTTCATCGATGACTGGACCAGCAGTCAACATGAGCCAAACTACCCGAGGTTTTTCTAGCTTTGCAACTAAATCCTCTAGGCTCTCTGACCCATGCGCGCCTTTTTGAACAACTTCTTCAAGCGGTTCTTTGGAACGATTGAAAGCAACGATTTCAATACCTTCTTCAAGCAGGTGCAGGACCATATTTTTACCCATTTTACCAAGACCAACATAGCCAATTTTTGTCATAGACTGAGAATATCATATAATAAGCAAACTATGCAGGCCTCTACTTTAGTAATTTTTGGCGCGACCGGGGATCTGACCCACAGGAAACTAATTCCCGCTCTCTACCATCTTTTTTCAGAAAATAAACTACCCGACGGGTTTAACATTGTTGGTTTTGCCCGCCGTGAGGAAAACAGAGAAGAGCACCTAGAAGGCCTTAAAACAGCTTTAACTAAGTTTCATGAAGGCTTTGACCCAATGGTCTGGAAAAATTTTGCCGAAAGACTCCACTATGTCAGAGGGGATTTTGAGCAAGTCAGTGACTAT
>DATIHF010000077.1:0-8267 GCA_035480955.1 Saccharimonadales bacterium (SeqCode)
TTCTGCCCAAGCTGTCAGACCAAATAAAATGAGAAGTCTTCTTTACAAAAATACCTTCTTCTACAACACCTTTCTTACAGTTACGCATGGTGGCAACTGGTCAAAAAGATTTCATTTGATGACCAAACTAATCGGCAAGAATAAAAAAGTCTTAGATTTGGGCAGTGGTACTAGCGTTCTCTACAATTATCTGGACCTAAGCTGCACTTACGTTGGTATTGAGGCAAACGCGAAGTTTGTTGAAGGCGCCAGACAAAAGAATCTAAATATTATTGAAGGTAATCTATTTGAAGTAGAGTTTCCCAAAGCCGACGTGGTGGTGATCTCGGACATTTTGCACCATATAGTTCCTCTCCACAAAGATCTCATTGAAAAAGCTCTCAGGTCTGCACCAGTCCTAGTCATTTGTGAACCTGATCACAGCCGGGGTATTTTTAATTTTATCTCCAACAACAGACTTTGGTTTAAATATTTTGCTGATAACGACGGCATCAATTCTTATGAGAAGATGGTTTCTTGGAAATATACGGAAAAAGAGCTACTGGAACTTTTAAAGAAATATGGTTCAGTAAGTTCAGAACTAATTGGTAATACAATGATAATCAAATTGCAGAGTAACAAAACAAGTTAAAATGGAAAAGTTTATCTCAGTCGTTGTGCCTGCTTACAATGAAGAAAAATACCTCACACCCTGCCTAGAGAGCTTGGCGGGACAAGACTACCCGAGGGATAAGTTCGAAATAATCGTTGAGCTTTCCGGTAGCACTGACGCTACCGAAGCGATTGCGCGCAAATTTGCTAAAAAAATCACCAACACTGGTGGAAAAAACGGTGTCAGCGCGGCGCGAGACAATGGTGCCAGAGCGGCAGAAGGGGAGATCATTGCTCAAACTGATGCTGATACCGTGGTTTCCAAAAACTGGCTCTCTACTATCAATAAAAACTTTGAGGACGACTCAGTCGTTGGGTTGACCGGTAGAGTAGAGTTTTTAGAGGCAAACTGGGTCTTTAAAACCTCTGCAAAGTATTTTTACCCAATTTTTGTCAAAACCCTTTTTTCATTGGGCAAAAGTATTTTCTCAGGAATGAATTTCGCGATTAAAAAAGACACATTTGAGGCGATTGGTGGTTTCAATAAAAATCTAGTTTCCGCCGAGGATCTCGATCTTGGGGTGAGAGCCTCAAAGCTAGGTAAGGTAAAATTTTGTGATGATATGATAGTTTATACCTCTGCCAGGAGAGTCGATAAATCTCCGACTAAATTTTTAGCACACAATGTAGTCAATGGTTTTAGTTTTTTGTTTTTAAAAAAAGCCCGCTCTTTTGAAAACATAAGATAATTTATCAAGAAATGAAAATTGGATTTTTCACAGAAACATACCTACCCTCTCTAAACGGAGTTTCGGTCACACTAGATTTTGAAAAAAGGAAACTTGAAAGCCTGGGTCACCAAGTCTATGTTTTTGCACCCAAATCCACTGGTGACCACAAAGATGATGAGACTATTACGCGCTTAAGCTCAATGAAGTTGGTAAACTCTGAGCCAGCGCAAAAACTAGTTTTGCCGATCCCAAATTCAACTCTGAGGAGGACTTTCCGGGTTGGTTTGGATATCGTCCACGCCCACGGAGGAGGTTTCTTTAGCTTCCTGGGTTACCAGCTGGCCGTTGCCAAAGGTTACCCATATGTTCTGACTTACCATGCCTATTTGGCAAAGTATTCCCACTATTTTTTCATCAAGAATGAAGCGGTGACCGAGAGGGCGGCAAAAAATGGCAGCAAGCTGATTTGTAACTTAGCCGATGTAGTCATCGTCCCGACTGAAAAAATGAAAAAAATTCTCCAAGGCTACGGAGTCAATAAAAAGATCGAAGTAGTCGCCAACCCGATTGATTTGGAAAAATTCAAAAAGGTCGAGAGAGGTTTCCTCAGAAGTCAGTTTTCGATTGGTGAGGATAAAGTAATCTTGCTGACTGCTTCACGCTTAGGCGTAGAAAAAAATATTGAGTTTCTGCTTCGCTCTTATCAAAAAGTAACCAAAAAGGAAGAAAAAAGTGTTTTCGTGATTGCTGGAGACGGACCAAACAAGAAAAAATTAGAGGATCTAGTCAAAGAGTTAAAAATTGAAGAGAGAGTGATCTTTACTGGTTTTGTAGCCACTGAGGCAATGCCACAAGTTTATTCTGACAGTGATGTTTTCCTTTTTGCCTCGACCTCGGAAACTCAAGGTATGGTGGTGCCCGAAGCCGCGGCCTGTGGACTTCCGGTGATTGTTGTCAAAGATGAAGCTTACGTAGAAGCAGTCACAGACTCTTTCAATGGTTACGTTGTGAAAGAGCAGGCCAAGGCCTTTGCGGAGAAAATTTTGGAACTAATCAATGACCAACCGAAAAGGTTGGAATTTGGCGCAAACTCAGAAAAACTTATCTCGGAGAACTTTGATAACGACGTGATCATAGAAAAGCTTGTCTCAGTCTATCGAGAGGCGATTAGAATCAGGAAACAAGAGCCTCGTGTGAGCAATCGAATCCGGGCTCGCTTCAAAAGCTTTGCCGGTCTCTTTCGTTACGTGAAAGAACTGAACAGGAAACTAGGTTTCTGAATGAGAAATCTGCTCTTTGAACCAGTGTTTGACGCTTCGTCGGAGAAAATTTGGGAAATTGTCAAAGACGTTAACAATTATTCAAACTACATTGAGTTTTGCCAAAAATCCGAACTTTTTGGAGATTTTCGAGAAGGTTCTCACTGGATTGATCACTCAACGGTAGCTTTTGTACCTATGGATATAAAACACGAGATTATTAAAATTGTTCCACAAAAGGAGATTATTTATAAAATAAACTTACCTTCCGGAGGAGCACTCTGGCAAAAGTTTTATTTCGAACCTTTGGGAGAGCGAACTAAACTTCGGATCGAGATCGAAATAAACTTTACCAATAAGCTCGTCGATGCTTTGATTGGCCAAGTAATTTACCGACGGAATCAAATAATGATCGAAACAACTATCAATAATTTCAAAAAAGGACTCTCCTGATGCAGCTTCTTGATGGCAAAGCTTTACGAGACAAAATTATTCTATCTCTTAAAGAGGAAGTCTCAAATCTGGGTAAAAAACCCAAACTAGCCATTGTTTTGATAGGCGAGGATGAACCCTCTCTTCGCTATATTAAACAAAAACAAAAAGCGGCAGAGGAGATTGGAGCCGAAGCTGAACTCCTCCAATTTACCGAGTCTTTTGCCCAAGAAGAGATCATTTATCAAATCAAAAACCTCAACCGCGACAATAGTATTACAGGAATAATTGTCCAACTCCCACTGCCAAACAAGATCAGTAAACAGAAAGTTTTGGCGAGTATTGACCCAAAAAAAGACATTGACGGGCTCACTCCAGGTTCGGAATTCCAGCCGGCCACACCTTTGGGAATCATGGAACTTCTGAATGAATACAAGGTTGAGGTCAAAGATAAAACCGCAGTAGTGATCGGCCAAAGCGACCTCGTCGGTGCTCCGTTGAGCAAGAACTTTGAAGAAAAAGGGGCAAAAGTTATTCGTGTTGATATCAACACTCCCAAACCAATCGATCCTCTAGTTCAACAAGGCGACATTGTCGTCTCCGCAGTTGGTCAGATTGGACTAGTTACGGCGGAAATGGTGAAAGAAGGAGCAGTCGTGATCGATGTTGGGACCAATGTTACTCCCGAAGGAAAGCTAGTCGGAGATGTCGATTTTGAAAATGTTTCAAAAAAAGCTTCATTTATTACCCCAGTTCCTGGTGGAGTAGGGCCAATGACAGTGGCAAGTCTAATGAAGAACTTAGTCAAGGCAAGCTAGGTTTATTTTTTCTGAAAACTAATCTTTTTGCCGTCAGTTGTTACCCTAACCCGATCTCCTTTTTTGACTTTGCCTTCGACAATTTCCAAAGAAAGCTCATCTAGAATCAAATCCTGGATCGCTCTTTTGATTGGGCGAGCTCCGTAAACTGGATCAAAACCTTCTTTCGCGATTTTCGCCTCGACTTCTTTGTCTACCTCAAGCTCGATTCCTTGATCTTGTAAACGATTAATTACTTTCTTAAGTTGCAATGACGTTATTGACTCAATTTCTTTTTCACCCAAAGACTCAAAAACCACGATTTCGTCTAGTCGATTGAGAAATTCTGGTCGGAAACTTTTTCTCACCAAACCCCGGAGCTCTTCCTGCATGATCGCTGGAGTCTTACCCGCGTATTTCTGGATAATATCTGACCCCAGATTGCTGGTTAAAATAATGATAGTATTGCGAAAATCTACCGTTCGGCCTCGGCCATCGGTTAATCTTCCTTCATCAAGCACCTGCAGGAGAGTATTAAAGACATCAGGGTGAGCTTTTTCAACCTCATCAAACAAAATTACGCTGTAAGGTTTGCGTCGTACCGCTTCAGTGAGTTGCCCACCTTCTTCGTAACCAACATAACCTGGGGGAGCACCGATCAGCCTCGCCACTGCGTGCTGTTCCATATATTCACTCATATCGATGCGTATCATTGATTTTTCATCATTAAACATAAATTCCGCTAAAGAGCGCGCTAGCTCAGTTTTCCCAACACCAGTGGGACCAAGAAACATAAAGGAACCAATAGGCTTTGACTCTTCAGAAATTCCGGCCCGGTGACGCCGTAGGGCGTTGCTGACAGCCTTTATCGCTGTGTTCTGGTTAATCATGCGTTTGTGAATCTCATCCTCCAAATGAGAGAGTTTAGCGGCTTCTGACTCAAGCAAGCGGTTCACGGGTATTCCAGTCCAGCGTGAAACTACACTGGCAATATCATCGGTAGTAACTTCTTCACGCAGGATTTGCCCGTCGTGAGAGACTTCTTTGAGTTTTTTGTTCAAAGTTTCAACTTCCTTGGTCAACCCTGGGATCTTGCCGTATTTTAGCTCCGCGGCTTTATTGAGATCAGCGTCACGTTCGGCTTGCTCAAGTCCGATTCGTGAGCGTTCCAGATCAGCATTTTTACTGCGCAGCTGCCTGATAACTTCTTTCTCAGCGTTCCAGCGCTTTTCCAACTTGTCTGACCTTTCTTTGAGCTCTTTTAACTCGTTTTCAACTTTAGTTAACCTTTCCTTAGAAACTGGATCTTTTTCTTTTTTCAAAGCCTGCTTTTCGATCTCAAGGTGGACGGCCCGGCGTTTCATTTGATCCAGCTCGGTTGGCATGCTTTCAACTTCAATTTTCAAACTCGCGGTTGCTTCATCTACTAAATCCACCGCTTTGTCAGGCAAGAGTCGGCCCGAAATATAACGAGCGGAGAGAGTAGCCGCCGCCACGAGCGCTGCGTCGGTGATTCTGATCCCATGGTGGACTTCATATTTTTCCTTGATTCCTCGCAAAATAGCCACCGTATCTTCAACCGAAGGCTCTTCGACTAAAACTGGCTGAAAGCGGCGCTCGAGAGCGGGATCTTTTTCAATGTATTCGCGATACTCTTTGAGAGTGGTAGCACCAACAGTGTGGAGTTCTCCTCGAGCTAGTGCGGGTTTGAGAATATTGGCCGCGTCCACCGCGCCTTCGGCTTTACCAGCTCCAACAACTAGGTGAAGCTCGTCAATAAATAAAATATATTTACCCGACTCGGTAATTTCTTTGAGAACTTGCTTTAGTCTTTCTTCAAACTCACCACGAAAAGCAGCCCCAGCGAGTAGAGAAGAGATATCAAGCTGAAAAATTTCTCGGGAACGCAGAGTATCAGGCACGTCACCGGAAACTATTCTCTGTGCCAAACCCTCAACGATCGCAGTTTTACCCACTCCGGCTTCACCAATGAGAACAGGATTATTTTTGGTACGACGGGAGAGAACCTGCATGACGCGACGGATTTCCTCGTCCCGACCGATCACTGGATCAAGCTTGCCTTCTTTGGCGAGCTCAGTGAGATTGCGGCCGTAAGATTCTAGAGGTTTCTTTTCAATTGGGGGAGCAATATTTATTTCCATCAGCAGTAAAATAGCACAAAAACCTAGCACTTGCAAGAGAGGAGTGATAAATATAGGTTCAAATTCAGAAAGCTATTTTTAAGAGAAGCCTATATCAAAATAACTCTAGGATAGTGAGGGTAGAAATTTGAAACGACTCATAACAATAAATAAGTTTATAGTTGCGTAAAAATAAGTACAAAGGAACCTGTAAATTCCGTCCCATACTTAAGTTATAGTTACGACCTATAGCTTGACATTTGGATAATTTAGGAATAGAATCCGGCGCAAGTAGAAAGAACGAATTCTTCTACCCGCAAGAAGAAGCAGGGAGGGCATAGTGCAGGCATGGGGGTTCCTATGGCAAGCTAAGCCGTTATCGTACGTTTCGTAGTTCGCCGAGCTCATGCGGCGAGAAAGGGAAGAAGATGTGGTGATGCTGAAACATCGCCTGACGATCCCAAGGTGGTTCGCGTTCATCCTCAAGCTAGCTCTCTTCGTGATACCGTTCGCTTTCACGGCGGAGATTTGCTGGTTGCCTGGAGGAGTCTCAGGAGGGACGCAACCGATCCCGGAGCCAGGAGCCACCCTGTACGACCACGAGAACATTTTCGAGTTCCTCGTGTGGCAGGATGGGACTTACGGATCCCATGTAGAAGGCCAGGCCTACTACACCGACTCCAACGGTGGGAGGTACCACTATCTGCGTAAGCAGATAAACGTGCAGTTGGAGGAGCTCTGCAACGGAAGGAGCTCGATCGATTACGATCAGATTACCTACCTCCCGCAGGCATCCGACAGCTTCACTCTCGATCCTCGGGGTGGCTACGCTACGGGAATCCTAGCGTGCCCACTCAACCATGCCTTGTGGGCACATGTGTTTTGGGATCTGGATTCGTACAGCACACCGGATTTCCACCACACCGACCACGATGACAAGTGTCATCTTTTGAACAAAGGGCCGACGGGTATCGATATCTGCGGCCAATGGGGGGTATGAGGTGAAGAACATGAAGAAGATCGGATTGGGGATACTGGCGGCTGTCGCGCTTGCGGCGATCGTCGGTGTTGCTCTCACGACCCTCGGCGGCTCCACTCCGGCAAAAGCAGGAGACGTGGTGGCTCATTACGAGACCGCTAACACCGCCTTGAGGACGAAGATCAAGCCCGGCACCACGGTACACTGGGTCACGGAGACCTACAAGGCTGATAACCCTGGGATAGAGCACCGCAATCGGCAGCAGGAGAACTGGGTCCAGTTTGACGACAGGGGTGTCGCGACCAAGCACATTCTCGAGGAGACAGACCTAGACACCGGTGAGGTCTACGTACGGTTGGTCGAAGACGGGGGAGGTTGGACTACCGATGCTCTCGTGTCGACCTTCAACCAGGGTGACTCCGAGATCGGCGATAAGATCAACAAGTTCCCGAAGGACGCCGTCGTGCCAGTGGAGAAGGTGAAAGGTAAGGACGCCTTCATTTTCACCATCAAGCACCCTGACGGTAAGGAGCAGCTCGCGATCGACAAAGCCACCTCCCAGCTCTTGAAGCAGGACAGCTTCCGCAACAACGACTGTGGGCAGCCGGCTGAGTTCGTGGAAGCGACGGTCTTCACGGTCTTTGAGGTGCTCGGCGGTAATGCAGGGACGGATGCTACGGCCTTCGCTCCAACCGCTACTGCGACGCCTACGGAACTGCCTACCGACTTCGTGCCCGAGGAGTCGACGCCCATGCCCACGCCGACTGCCTGCACTAGCCAGCCCGGACAGTAACCGAGCTGAGACCTGACCTGCCGAGACCCGTTTCTCTTAATTGAGGGGCGGGTCTCTTTTTACTATAATCTTGCGGTAAATCTGCGGGAAATGTGCTATCATAAACTCAATGCTTCGTCCAAAGTTCACTATCACTCATGAAATTTTAAATAATGTTTCCAAAATCGAGGCGGCGAGAGAAGTTATTGAAAACTCCCCGCTAGTTCCTGCCTGGGAAGAAAAGTTTCGCGCGGACGCAGTAGTGAGGGCAGTTCATTTTGGTACCCATATCGAGGGCAACGATTTGACTTTGGAAGAAGCCCAGGAAGTACTTGAAGGTAAAGAAATTACGGCACCGGGTAGGGATATTCAGGAAGTTCTCAATTACCGCGCTGTAGTTGATTTCATCAATAAAGAAGGCAAAAGTAGAGAAGAGATCGATCTGGACACGATTCTCAAGATTCACAAGTTAGTTGTTGATAAACTAGTTCCCACTGAGCAAGTTGGAAAATTCCGCCAAGTCAAAGTCGTGGTTCGTGGAGTAGAAACTGGCCAAGTCACTTTT
>DATIHF010000078.1:0-4945 GCA_035480955.1 Saccharimonadales bacterium (SeqCode)
ACGGCGGTGAGAACTCCAGCGATCGTCAAACCACTGACTGCTATTCTTTTGTTAATTTTCATTTATTCTCACCTCCTTTCAATTTGGATTTTGACCACGAAAAAACCACGCCAAAATCTGCGTGGTTTGCACGTTGAGAATTATTAGACTTTGTCAGAGCAAGCGTGGGCAAAACAAATCCAATTCTCGGGCGGGGAAAAATTGTAGACCAGTCAGCAGTATACCCTAACCTCTAGAGTTAGTGTCAACCGAGTCTTTTTATATCAAATGCCTTGCTATAGCAATCAACCAAGCTAGCGAGGGCAAGCTAAATAACTTACTATATTCGACCTATACAAACAAAGTAAGTGTTAGTATTGTTGGGGAAATTGCTGGTAGATTTGGTTCTGATCCAGGGTTTGATTGAAGTAAGGTGTGATCAAAGCAACTACCAACCAGCTGAGAAGAATTGGAATAATGACAAAATCCACTAGTATGACAAAGGTGGCGAGAACTGTTAGATCTACTACCTCAAGAAAGCCTCTTTTTTTAGCTTTTTTATATAAATAAAAACTGTAACCAACCTGGAGACAAGAAAGAAATAAAACAGTTGCAAGGATCAGATAATGGCTACCAATCCAAAAACTCAAAACAGTGCTGATAAGATAACCCAACCCAACGATTAGTGTCAAAACTGCAAAAGTACTATGAAAAGTCTTTTCTTTCCACAGAAGATAAACTCCTAGCGGTGCAAACAGGAAAAAGGCGATAATCGCACCCAGTGAAGAGTGTTTTTCTTTTTCTTTTACCTTTTCCGGATCGAGCTTGAGGACTTCCTCAACCGTGGGCTCAGCCATTAATCTAATGTTAACCTAAAGAAATTTTTTTAGAAAGAGGAGTAGGAAGCCGCCTGGGTATCAATCTGGAAAAGATCTCTTCCCGGAGTTTCAAACCAGACCACTGCTTTGATTTTTGGATACTGCAGGATTTGGAAGTTCATGTCTTTCATCCAAGCCTCTTTATCACCACCACGATTTGAAGTGTTGATTTCAGAAATCATCATTGGTTTATTGTATTTTTCCAGCAATTGATAAGTCGGCTCGACAATCTCCGAGAAACTGCGCCATTTTTGATTTTGGTTCACTCTTCCCCAATTGTAAGCAGAGAAAGCGACCCAGTCGACGTAATTATCCCCTGGGTAAAGAGCGTCAAAAGCGTGTGAGTAAGGCGCACTGTCATCATTAAAAACTTCGTTCGGTGACCAGACCCAAGTCACATTTTTCACTTCGTTTTGTTCAAAGATATCATGAACGTGGCGCCAAGCAGCAACATAGTCTTGCGTTGAGTTGCCATTGACTCCGGCACTCCAAGGGTACCAGTTCCCGTTCATCTCGTGAGCAAAACGAATGATCACTGGTTTGTTGTAGGCTTTCACATCGATGGCGTACTGATGAACATAAATATCAAAATTACCCTCTGTGATATTGCTTAGTTTATAAACTGGCTGCTCTGCTGGTGCGCCAGTAAAGTGAGGATCCCAAGGCTCCCAATTGATCATCGGGATATAGCCTTTTTCACTCAAAGAGTTCATCAGACTAAAGTCAAAATCGGAATTTGCGTCTCCCCACGGTTGATACTTTCCGACGATCAAAACTTTTTTGTTGATTGAGCGCTCAATTGACGGCAACTGATTCCAGACATCACCACCACTCATCCCTAGATAAATTTTGTTGTCTTCTGTGGTAACTTTTTTGGTTTCAGCAGAAACATTCTGCACTAGACCACCGTTGGTTTGTGCTGGAGCAAAGACTCCCCCTGAGAAAAAGGAACTACCAAACATCAAAAGCAATACTGCAGTGAAAACTGTCGCGGTTCTCGCCACTGAAAATGGTCTAGGAATAAAGACCGAGTTGAAATTGAGCTTCCATTCACGAGAAGAAGCAACAACGATAGAGAAAAGAACAATGTTGATAACTGCCCAGATTCGCAATTGCGGAGCGTCGTTATGTCTGATCACGCTAACGATCAAAGAAAAGATCGAAAGACCAATGATCAGTAAATGCGGGGTGAAGACTTTCAACGGTACGATCTCTGTCCCAGCCGAGCTTCCTTTGGCCGTAACAGCGTATTGAAGTTTTTGTCTAGTCACGGCTTTAAAGAAAGCGATCGCATAGATTGGCATGGCTCCGAGAGACAGAAGCATACCGCGCCAGCCAATTCCTTTTTCATCCCAAGGAGCGACGTAAAATCTCTGAACCCAAAACTGTAAGAAAATCGCAATCGCAAAAGGAGGGAAAGAATGTTTTATCCACCCCAAAAAGTCAAAACTTGCAGATGAGTAACCAAAGATCAGATACAAACAAGTCAAAAAGACTCCAATGATCATCGCTACTCCAACTAAGTAATAGGTCTGCGCGGCAAAATAGTTAAATCTTTTGGGCCAGCTCATCTGCGGCAGTAACTTGGGAGAGTGGCGAAAGAGCACCTCAAAAATCCCGTAAGCCCAGCGCATCTGTTGGTTGAAGTATTCGACCCAGTTTCCTGGTCCTTCACCTTTGGCAACAACTTCAGAAAGATAAACCCCTTTCCAACCGTTGGCATAGAAATGCATTCCAGTTAAATGGTCTTCAACAATCGTTGCCGCGTAACCACCAATATCGTTCATCGCTTCGGGACGATAAGCGTGGTTAGTACCAATAAAAAGCGGCATGTCATGTCCGTAAAAACCCATCTGCATTGGCCCATTGAAAATATAAGCTTGTTCCCCTGCCCCAGTGGCAATCCAGTTTCCTTTTTCGTAAACTTGAGGAGCAAGAACGAAAGCAACTTCAGGATCTCGGAAATAACCCAAGACTTTATCGAGATAATTTTTTTGTGGGATGTGGTCCATGTCCATCTGCGCAATCAGATCATAACCCTCTTCGTGTTTATCTCTCCAAGCGTTGTGGTTACCGGCCTTTGTTTTGGCTTTATAAGGACCTGACTCTTGATTGTATTTTTCGATTCCTTTACGAGAGAAGTGTTTGACTCCAAGACGTTTACACATGTCTTTGACAACTTGGTCATCACCTTCATCAAGCACCCAAGAATCATGGGGGTAGCGAATATTCACCATGGCTCGGAGAGTTTTTTCCAAAAGTTCATAAGGCTCTTTTCCCGGTACAAAACAAGTCAACATGGCCACTTTAGAACCTTTTACCGGCTCCAGATGGACCGGTCTTTTCATATTGAAAATTAGAAACCAGATTGCCAGCCTTTGAAAAAGACCCAGCCAAACCACGAAAGAAAGCATAACGAAAAGGAAAAGATTGACCGACCAAAAAGTGGTGTGATTTGTTGCGATATGAGCCCATTGAAACCACCAACGGGCGTAGACAATGACTGCACCAACTCCAAAACCAGTTGCGATCGTATAGAAGATCAACTCTTTTTTGGACATGGTGTTTACTTTGACTACTTTTGTAGTTTTTTGGTTTTCTGCCTTCATAAAAATACGTCTTGAAGGCAGAAATCAAAACGCTGCAGTATTCTAGCATACTTTTCGTATTATTGCAACTATTATAGGTCTGGGGTTATTTTACGGCGAAATTATTTTCGCGTTTGAAATGACAGGAGTGGGTTTATAAATGTCATTGGCAACACTATTTTTAAACTGACTCATAGAAGTGGGGCTTGAGGCCAGGTCCCAATCTGTTTCTTTGTTGATGTCAAACCAGATCACTGCTTTTATCCTGGGGAAGTTTTGGGGGATTTCCCGATCAAAAGTCGAGGCAATCCAACTCGCTTTGTTTCCACCTGATTCACTCGAAGCAGTCTCGGCAATCATGATTGGTTTGTTGTAACCTGAAACTTGTTTATAGCCAGGTGAAAAAAGTTCCGTGAAGCTTTTCCATTTCTGTCCTGCTTTGGAATTGCCAAAATTGTAACCATCAAGTCCGACCCAATCCACGTAGCCGGATCCAGGATAGTAGTCACTGATATTGTTTCCGTTGAATTGTGGGAAACTCCAGGTGTCCGGACACCAGATCCAAGTTACGTTCCCGACCCCATTCTGCGCAAAAATATCATGCACGTGTCGATAAGCGGTGATGTAGTCACTTGCTGAGTTTCCATTGACTGTCCCACCCCAGGGATACCAATTGCCATTCATCTCATGGGCAAACCGCAGAAAGACTGGTTTGTTGTAGGCTTTGATTGCGAGTGCAGAGTTTTTAACGTAACTATCGAAATTTCCGTTGGCGATATTGGAAAGTTTATAGTCGGGTTGGTTTACCCCGTTAAAAGGGCTCCAAGGTTCCCAAGAAATTATTGGGATCGTCCCAGTGGAATTAAAAACCGAGAAAAAAGCACTATTAATTGTTGAGTTCTGGGGATTGCCCCACTGCAGGTAAGTCATATAGAGCGGGAAGGCCCTTCCGATCTGTCCCTGCACTTGATTGACCCGAGCGACCGAGCGACTCTCAAAAGCAAAGCCTAGGTAGACTTTCCCACCAGCCACACTCGCGCCAGCAACTTTTCCAGTATTTTTCTCTGCAACAACGGCTTCAGTTTGTTTTTTGACACTACTAACAGTTGAGACATAGTTTAATTTACTTTTCTCGTCCAGAATTTGCTTCTCCGGGTCGAGCTTGGTTTCTTTTGAAGCGATATTTGAATTGAGAAAAGAGACTAAAAGAAACATGAAACAAAAGATCAAAGCTAAGCTTAAAACAATCGTAGAGATTTGATTGATATAGGGTCTTTGAAAAAGAGACACCCAATGATTATAGGTACTAACAAATTAGACAACAATTGGGTCTTAAGTGATACAACTATATCGTTGCAGATCTTTTTATGGGACTGAGGGGAAACCGCTCTGCCAAGTAGCCCCGTTTTGCAAAGCAGCACTCGCTCCACCAGTAGCGTCCACAGCTGCAGTGCCACTATTGTCGTTAAATTTCCAGTAGCCGACTAGTCCTGTCTGTGG
>DATIHF010000079.1:0-5524 GCA_035480955.1 Saccharimonadales bacterium (SeqCode)
CCAGATCATTGGCGATTGCTCGGGCCAGAGCGAGACCGCCGGTGGCGATCGAGCGGGTAAAACTAATATGGTTGTCAGTCACTACGGTCAGATCAGTGGTTGAGGCTCCAATACTCGCTACCATTGTTGTGGGCGTGCCCTCGATTCTTTGAACCAAGGCTCTCACTACCGCTGTGGTTTCGGTTTCGATCGAAACAACGTTTAGCCCAGTCATTTTCAAAATTTTCAAATATTTATTGACCAAATTTTTTGGTGCAGCAACGAGTAGTACTTCCATTTTAGTTTTTTTGTCAGCACCAACTTTGGTTGAGAGGACTTGCCAGGTGAGAGTGACTTCAGTCATCGGCAGAGGGACATATTGCTCGGCTTCATAGTCAATTGCTGATTTCATTTCCTGTTTGGAAAGCTCGGGCATTTCCACCACTCTGGTAAAAATCTGTGATTCGGGAAGAGAGGTCACCACCCGTGTTGTGCTGACTTTGGCTTCTTTCATCAAATTTTTTACTGTGTTGGCAAGATTTTGCAGGTCTGGGTCTGCTTCAGAAAGCAGTGCTTGTGGTGGGGTCGGGAATTGACCTGTGGTAACAAAGGTGGGAGAAGTAGGAGAACCGGAAAGTTGAACTAATTTAATACTGTGGGTTCCAATATCAAGACCAAAGTGATTTATGGCAGGCATAGTTTGATATTAAAATTTTAGCATAAAACTAAACCGGTAAGCAATAGTTGAAGCTTTGGAAAAATTAAGGACAACTACCTTTGCACAGGTCTTGACTCCCAGACCCGTTGTAAAGGACATAGTCAAAAAGCGCTGGGAGAGCCGGGTAAAAGCTTTTATTAACGAGTTTTCGGGTAACTCCCGAGGGAGTACTACCAATCGAAGTGATTTTGAAACCCTGTTGCGGCAGGTCCTTGGTTAGAGACATTACTCCGATTGGAGTGCTGTGGTACAAAACTTTTATTCTGGCCATGACCAAAAGAGTACCGCTTAAACTTTCATTTACTCCATTACAAGGAGGGTTGGTTAGTAAAAAAGTAGTTTTTTGATAATAGGAAGTTGGTTGTTCCTCAGTCGAGACTTCTGGCTGGGGCGTAGTAGCACCAACCGCGCTGTTGCAGAAATGATTAGTAGTTGCCCTGGCCGCAAAAGGATCAATTGTCATTTTTTTTATTCCAAAAGTACCACCAGCACCACCGCTGTAGGTCACAAAACTAATTTCCAGAGCTGGACTAGCGGCATCGACGGTTGGACTTGTTCCAAAATAAAAAGATAGGGCAAAGTTGGGAAGTATGCTAGTTGTTCCTGCCGGGCAGGGTGGGCTGCTTGCCCCCGCGGTTGCGGGATTATTGAAATCACACATCAGAATTACCTGGACGACATCGTCTTTTTGGACCGTCCCAAAATCAACGATTTTACCTTTATTTCCGCTATCCGGGTAAACTGCGAGGGTTCCAGTTGCCTGGGAGTTATTTAACGTGCTTAAGTTAATATTAATAGCTTGAGGAGCTCCTTGAGCCGGAAGATAACCGCTGGTTATTTTTTTCAAACCATCCTCAACTCCCGACTCTGCAGCATAGTAAGCACGGTTGGATTCATCAGAAGTAGTAGTTTGGCGGATATCAATGACTGTTCGAGAGGCGATGGAGAGAACTAAGGCAAGACCAATGACTAAAACGAGAAGGAAAATGACAAGGACTTGTCCCTTTTGGTTTTTAACTTGTTCAGGCAGAGTCATCTTGTTTAAGTTTATCTCTAAAAGAGTTTTTTAGTCAAGTTAATCCTCTTTCCTAAGGCAAACCGAACTAACTTGTTGGTGGCTACCACTTTGATCATCCCAGGTAACTAAAACACTAAATTGTTTAACACTCTTCCAGTCGTTACCAAAATCCGCTCCTGAGGTAGCGTTGCACCTGCTTTTCCCACACACCTCCCCAGTACAAGCAGCCGGTAAATTTGGTGGGGTATCGGCGATATAGACCCAACGTCGGAAAAGGCGTCCGTTTAGCGTCACACCTTCCGGGTTGTGATGAAGATCAATACACCAGGAAACTGTTGTGGCACAACCAGCACCATCGCTAGTTACTTGAGCTTGGGTATACTGAGGACCAGCTGTACCATGAGCATTTGCATATGCAGTATAAGTTGGGTCAAGAATCAGAGTCACTGGACCTGCTACTTTTTGATGAAAGTGAGCTTGCCAGCCGTAATTGGTCGGGTGGTTCATAAAAAGTGGGTCATCCTGGACAAAATCAACCTTAAAGGCCTGGTCATCCGGGAAATTTCTAGTATAAAGATCACTCCAGCTTCTGGTTTGAATTGCACCATCGATCCAAACATTAGTCCCTATACAGCTGTTTGGGTCTGTCGGCTCTCCAATACCAGAGTTTCCTGGGGCATTTTCACAATAATGATTGATCGCACCCACGGCATTTTTTGCCCGGATATTTTTGATTAATTCTATTCCCTCTTGGGCAAGTCTGGCTGCTTGGTCCTGTGTTTTTGAGAAACTTGTCGAACGATTGGATCTGGTGGCCAAAGCGACTAAGGCAATAATAAGGATAGATGCCAAAGCTATTACGACAATCAACTCGACTATACCTTGGCCTTTTTTATTAAGAAAAATTCCCATAACTCTAGTGAGAGCGGGTAGCGATCGAAGTACTAAACTGTAGGTTTACTCCGTACTCTTGGGGTCCGGTAGACACTGCACTTCCTTCTGTCAGAGTAACATCGATCTTAGCAAGATTTGTGGTTGTACCAGTTGGAGAAAAGCTGCAGGAAGACCAGGAAACTCCAGTTACAGTGTTTTTATTGGTCACGGGTGTTCCAGTTCTGGTAATTGATCTGTTACCCGAACCTGGAGTCACACATTTCCACTGGATAGTCCCACTGTCTGAATCAATATTTAGTATCGTGCCAGTAGGATCTATAGTTAGTGAGCTTGCCTCCCGACCATCTCTTTGGATCCGGTCAATCACTAGGGCAGCATTTTCCCTGGCTTCGGCGGTAATTTCAGATTTTTTCGAGTTGCGAATGGTATTGATGAAAATTACCGAAGAAAGAGTCATCATAATACCCACGACTGCAACAGTAACCAAAACTTCGATTAGTGTAAAACCTTTTAAGTTGATTTTTTGTTTTCTCATGTATCTTTCGTCAAACATTCAGTTGTAACTTTTGAGTGCAGCCCAGCACTATCAGTCCAGGTTACTTCAACACTGAACTGTTTAATTTCTTTCCAGTCCTTACCATAATTTACTAAATCAGCTGCATTATTGGAATTGCAAATGCTTTTTCCACCAAGGTTAGCGGGAGTATCAGCAACGTAAATGTATCTTTGAAAAACCCTCTTTCCGATAGTTAGGTCAGGACAACCAACACAGGGGGGTTGAAGGTGTTTCACTGACCAGGCATTATCATCAGTAAAATGCAGGCAATCTGGCGCTGTCACTGGGCAAAGTGCCTGAATATCATGAAGAAAGCCTTTCATACCGTAGCGCCCACAGCTTGGATCCGGGTTTTCATCAGGAACATTGATATTAAAAAAATCAGTCCAAGTGAAAGAAGGCCCGTCAAGAGGGAAGCAAACTGGGCCACCATCAATCACAGGATCGCCTACCTGAATTGTTCCATTTGATCCGGCGTCAGCATTTCTGAGTTTTACGTCATGGATTTTTTCCATTCCTTCCTGCGAAAGTCGAGCAGCTTGGTCTGAGGCACTGGAAAAAGTGGTCCCACGATTGGACCGTGTAGCCAAAGTCACAAGTGCCAAAATAAGTATGGCGGCAAGCCCTAGCACGACAATAAGCTCAATGATTCCTTGACCTTTAGAGTTAGTTTTTTGAGGTAAAAATTTGGAAGAAGTCTTTTTGGCAGGAAACATCACTTCTTAAAGTATAAAACAGCCCAAGCGTTAGAAGCAAGTTAATCTATATTTCCAATTCGGTAATTGTAGACGCCATCTCCCGGCCAGTCATGACAGCCAGTAAAATTGTACTTTTCAGGTGCTAAACCCTGATTTCTTGGAATCTCCAGATCGGCCATCAGAACATAGTGCGTACGATCAACTCGATAGTAAAAGTAATCTTTTTCTGTACTGCCCCTCAAAGGATCAGATGGAAGCCCATCACGTCCGAGATAGGCTACAAGTGCTTCTCTAAGTTCAGGATGCAGCACACCAGAGACCCGACCGCACCAACCATCATTTGTAGGAACTTGATTATTTGCATCATAATACTGCTCAATCGCTTTCTGTATCGTAGAAAGATCTCTTACTCTTATATCATCCTGTTTAATACGGAAATAGTTGAGCGGGCTATAGCGAGCAAGAGAAAAATTTGGGTTAAAATAGGCGTAAGCGTTCAATACGGCAATAACAAGTGCAACGATTAGTATAAAGGAAACTACTCCAAAACCTTTTTCGGAAGGGGAAAGTTTAGTCATTGCAGACTTTAGAATTACCAGCATTGGCGGTTGTTGAAGTTGCTGATGCTGAACATTTAGTTGTTGTATCTGTATCGGCTCCAGTTGGAGGATTATTTAAGTTTGCGCCCACAACATAGTTAATACAGTTAGCCCCACCAGTATTGGTACAACCAGAAGTAGTTGAGTAGAGAAAATTTGTACTAGCATTTTGCTTGGGGACTTGTCTCATGTAGTTATTATTCAGGTCACAAGTGTTATTAGCTGCGTCTAGGTCCCCCCAGCTTGTTCCTGAAATTGTTGCGAACTGGGCGGAGGTAGGATAAAACTTACAGTCATTATAGTATAGCTGCATCGAAGCTTTGATCTGCTGCATATCTGATCTCATTTTAGAATCCCTTGAGTCGTTTATTAATCTAACCGGGTTGATTGCAACGATAACAATGGTGACCAAAATCGCTATTATTGCAATGACCACAAGTAGTTCGATAAGAGTAAAGGCTTTTTGATTTATTTTTTTCATTATTTCTTAGAGCTTTTAATAAATTACTAATTACTATTAATAATTAATAATCAGTAATTTGGGTGTTACCTTTAACGTTTAGATCACTAACAAGTAAACGCCGTTACTTGCGAACTAACAGCACCACTCGAGTGCCGATAAAACCAGGTGGTAGTTACAGCACCAACTACACGTCCTGGTGCCGAAGCACAAAGATCTGTTGCTGTAGAAGCTACAGTAACGGTAGGTGCAGTTGTCGGAATCTTTCCTAAAGTGTAGGTATCTAACTCTGCCTGTGTATCACAGTCACTATATGTTCCAGGTGTAGAAAGAGATAAAACTTTAGTCATGCAAGCACTTAGAAGTGTTCCGGTTGCACGCACGTTTGCTGCTGCAGCTCTGTCTGTTGATTCTCTTAATCTTTCCACAGGGTTAATAGCAACAACAACGATAACCACAAGAATAGCGATAATCGCGATTACGACCAAAAGTTCGATAAGGGTAAACCCTTTTTCAGACTTGAGGTGAGAGCGAAGTCGATCGATCATACGTTCTCACCCCCCTTCAATGCGAAATCAGAATTACAGAATTTTGAATTTGTC
>DATIHF010000080.1:0-18550 GCA_035480955.1 Saccharimonadales bacterium (SeqCode)
ACACTGATTCTTTTCAAAGATAACTATGATGTTAAGAGTTTCTTATCACTAGAGGAGTATTACGATGATGATTTGCCCGCTTACTACCAAGCCTTGCAATCAGCCTCTGATCAACTCGTTGTCGAGGAAACCGATCGGGACCTCACCGCCTGGCTGGAATATTTCACTCTTGGTTTGGCAGTTGAGATTACAAGAATTAAGGATAAAGTCAAAAAGCTTTCAGTTGACCTTAGATTAAAAGGAAAACAAGGTCAGATTACCCTAAACGAGCGGCAAATAAAAATAATTGAATATTTAGATAAAAATGGTCAAATAAATAACGCTATTTTCCGTGAATTATTTCCCATGGTCTCCGATGACACAATTTTGCGGGATTTGAAGAGTTTGATGACAAGTAAAATCGTCAAGAAAAAAGGCTCAACCAAAGCATCCGTTTATATTTTGAAATAGTTAGGTGAGTTTCGGCGGGGCTTTAACTTTAGGTTCTTCTTGGCGTCTGATGAGTAAATAAATTGCTGCTGCCAAAAAGATCAGCCCGACTGCACCGACCACAATCCAGCGAGGTAGAGAAGTGATCGCGACGTAAGTTTGGGAAATAATTGCCAAAACTAGTGCCGAGATCCCCAGGTAAAGATAATTCTTGTAGGTGAGTGAAATCCCGACCAAGATCAAAATTATTCCCTCAACTCCCAACAGTAAGGCGTAGAGGGCCGTGTGCTCGGCTCCAAAAGACTGCCAGAGCGTTGGAAGTAGCAGAAAAGCTAAACCAGTGTAATCAAGAATATCTTTGTAAGCGGGGCGACTGGCGCGCTTCTGGAGGTAAGCGAGTGCCATGAAATAAAGCCCGAGAGGGAGAGTGTAAGATTGCGTTTCATGAATACCAAGATAGTTGACTTGCCAAAGGTAGGTAAGCATACCAACAGCTGAGGCAAAATAGCCAAAGAAGTTTATCTTGTTGAAGTAAGCCTCAACACTGTAAAGCAGAGTTGCCGCGTAAGAACTAATCAGAGCGTTTCTTTCCAGACCAGCGTAGGCGTTATCTGATATGTAACGATTAGTGTTGTAGTCATAATAGGTTGAATTGGAGGCAGAGTGGCCAAAAATTCCGAAAACTAAAGCATTGACCCCAACTCCAACGAGCCCAGTAAAACGGTAAATTTGTTCCAATTTTTTTGGTAGGGCGAAAGAAACTGAGTAAAAAAGGTAGGCTAAAGCCGAAAAAGCAAAGGGATAATAAATTAATTTCACTTCGAAAGTTCTCAAAACAGACCAGGTTGAAAGGTAGAAAAGAGCATTGGAAAGATAAAGCATTTGGTTTTTGCCAAAACGAATTGCTGCATCTAGTGTCAAAACCGCGGCAGTTAGGTTGGCGATTGCAAAGTATTTAGCCTCAGTTGCAGTGAAAAGAGAGCCAATGATGATGTTAAACAAGGCAGCGTAGATAAAAGCAAAGGAGAATTTCTCGGACACTTTATTCTTCAGATAAATAGCCAAAGCATAAAAAATCACACTGATTGCCACGTAAGCGAGACCAATCAAGTAAGGCCTGCTCTCAAGGGAAAGCAGTTTTCCAAAGTACCAGTAGGTTGAGATGCCGATGAAAATGATGTTGAAGTAGAGAAAGAGTACTTCACGCTTTACATAAACTGCCGCAAGTCCAAGCAGGGCGGCCCAGGCCGCAAAGATTGTCACGTGCAAAGCAGCGAAGTTGGGTACAGAGAAAACAAAAACTAAGGTGGCGAAGGAAAGGCTGGTCACCAAAAGTGTATCAGAAGCGAGCCGACGAGACCCTTTGAGGAAGTAGGCGACTGGTATATAGGCGGAAGCAATTAATTCAACTAAGTAGCTTATTTTGAGGTTTTCCAGCCCAAAATGTTGCCCAACTACAAAGGCAGCAATTGGCAAAACAATTTCCGCCGCCACTAATGAGTAAATATTTTCTGAAACAACGTAAGAAGCTAGGTAGAAAAGTACTGCCAAGACCGCTCCTATAGAGAGCTCCTTTGTATAAAAAGAACCTCCTTGAGAGGAAATCAAAACCAAAAAAGCAACTAGAGTTGGGATCAGGATATTTGCACTGGTAAAGAAAGTTTTCGCTTCTTCAACAAAGACCTTCCTCAGTTTGTAAAAAGCACCAAGATAGACTATAGCAAGAAGCTCGATCAACAGCAGTAAACTAGCACTAGGCATCCCTAACCAACGGCCACCAACAAATACTGTGATCGCCGCCAAAAACTCGCTGGCATACAAAAAACCAAGTTCGCGGTAGTAAAAGTAAGAGATCGAGTAATAAACAGTAGCTAGAACAGAAGAGATCGTCAAAGGTAGCGTAAAGGAGTTTATGGAGCCATTGACCAAAAACTGCAGCACCAAAACCAAGGGAAGTGCAATTTGGCTTCCTAGAGCGAGAGCTCTTGAGGGTTCAAAGTAGCGCTTTTTAAGTGAAAAGCTAACTACGATATACCCAACTAAAATAGCCTCGAGTAAGTTGAGGATGTAAGAGTTTTGCCAATGTAGATATTTTCCAGTTAGAGAAACAAAGACAAGCGAAACAAACTCGGTTATGAAGATAAACGTTCTCTGTCGATAAACTAGATAAGAAAGAGCGTAGAAGACGCTGGCAAACAAACTTGAAAGAACTAAAGGCAGAGTGAAGCCATCAAAGAAACTATTTGTCGCTATCTGACCGATCAGAGCAGCCGGAAAGGCGATTTGAGATCCTAGTGCTAGAGCCTTTGCTTCTTTAGGGTAGCGTTCTTTGATTAGCAAACTTGTAGCAAGGTAAACAAAAATCACAACTTCTACCCCATTGAGGAGGTAGTTAGTTTGGAAAGTTAAATATTTCCCAGTTAGGAAAAGAAAGACAAGAGACAATATCTCAGAGGCTACTAAAAAGTTTTTCTGTCGGTCAAAACTGTAGGCAACTAAGTAGTAAAGAGTCGCAATTAGACTAGCGAGCACTACTTCAATGCTATAGAGCGAGCCTTCTAACGAAGCAAGAGAAAAGCCCCACAACAAAAACAAAGGCATGATGATATTGGCAGAAATTGAAAGAGGTTTAGTAAAGATTTTCCTGGTTTCTTCAGTTGGCTTATTGAAAAGTCTGGTGGCTAAAAGAAGCAGAAACGCAAAGACAATTCCCGCTAGAATATAAAATTCTTGAGAGAGGGAAAGTGTATTTACCCCCGCTAAAAGAGTCGAAAGCCCCCCAAAACCCGCAATGTAAGTATAAAAAGGGTGTTTGATGTAGTAGGCCAAAGAGAAATAAACTGAGGCTGCAATGATCGAGGTAATTAACCAGACGATATTTGGACTAAAACCGTCCGGGCCAAGGACAAAGTTGTACCAGGAAAGACCACTGAAAGGTATCAACAATGCTCCAATGGCGATGAAAGTTGCCCCGGCGGTCTTGATCTTGGAAGTATTGTAAAACCAAAAACCAAACCCAAAGAAAGCGACGTTAAGTAAAGTCAAAACCAAGGCTTTGATTGAGCCATTGAGAGTCGCCCAGTTGAAACCAACAAAGATTGAGGCAGAAGCGATGATTAAAAAAGCCCCAATGTAGAGTAGTAAGTTGATTGAGTTGTCCGAGTACCAGTTGTCCCAAACCTTGCCCAAATCAACACTTTCTTTCGGTGGAGTGCTAGGAGTAGGGTTGCTGACTACTGCTTCTGTGGGTACAACTTGCTCAGTCAAAACAGTCGTAGCTGACGGAACAGCCACGATTGGAGTGTCGTTTGGATTTTGCAGAGCAAGTGAAACTTCTGGGGAGGGAACAGCGGGTATTTGGTAGGTCGATAACTCCTTAATATATTCCTCGAGCTGTTTGGAAAGCTTTTTGTTAGGGTTTTTGGAAACTTGAGCAGTCAGGTCGGCAATTGCTGCTTGGAGAAATTGTTCACGCGAAGCTAGGTTAGTTTGTCCTTTTTGACCAAAAATCCAGCGCAAAAAAGAAATTAAACCAATTAAATAGAAAAATGGTACACTAATGGCGAGCAGGAACCACAGCATCTTGTTAAATTATCTGCCTATATTAGAGGGTACGTCAAGTTTGGAAGTTAATGAGCAGAAATCCTAGAATAGTTGATATTCAAAGTTAACTATTGATATAGTAGCGCCAAACCTAATATGCAATTTACTAAGCTAGCAGAATTTTTTGAAAAATTAGAATCCGAAACAAAACGTAACGTACTGATACAAATAATGTCAGACGTTTTTAAGGAAGCCACTCCAGCGGAGGTTGATAAGATCTGCTACTTACTTCAAGGAAGAGTGGTGCCTTTTTTTGACCCCACTGAGATTGGTATGGCAGAAAAGATGGTCGAGCAGGCTGTTGCGGCTGCCTACAAGGTTCCCAGAGAGTCTGTAGCCGCTCTTTCTGGTAAAGAGGGTGATATGGGGCAAGCGGCCGCGCAACTGAACCAAAAAGCCAAGATTAAAGCGACCAATATCACAGTTTCCGAAGTTCACGAGAAACTTCTTAAAATCGCCCAAACTACCGGAGTAGGTTCAGTTGAGAAAAAAATCTCTCAACTTGCCGAATTGTTAAGTAAGGTTAATCCTGCTGGTGCCAAACATTTAGTTCGTGTCCCGCTCGGTTTGACCAGGCTTGGGATTGGCGACCCGACAGTTCTGGACGCTCTTTCGTTGGCAAAAACTGGAGAAAAAACGGATCGTAAAGCGCTCGAAGAAGCCTACAACAAAACTTCAGACTTGGGTTATGTCGCCAAAATTTATTGGGACAAAGGACTGAAAGCGGTTAATCAAGTTGAACTTCTAGTCGGCAAACCGATGCGCCCCGCTCTAGCGGAGAGGCTGCCTGATGCCGAAGCAGTAGTCAAACGAATGGGAGATAAATTTGCGGTTGAACCTAAATTTGACGGTTTTCGTTGCCAGGTTCACAAAGAAGGCAAATCAATTCGAATCTTTTCTCGCAATCTAGAAGATTTCACCAGTTCGTTTCCTGATCTAGTCAAAGGTTCGTTAGAGGAAATTGAAGCCAAAAGCGTGATACTTGAAGGGGAAGCTATTGCTTTCAACCCAGCCTCTGGTGAGTTCCTTCCGTTTCAAGAAACCACCAAACGCCGTCGTAAGTACGGAGTCGAGGAAGCGGCCGAGAAAATGCCCTTGAAACTTTTTTGCTTTGATTTGCTTTATCTCAACGGCAAAGATATCACCAAAGAACCTTATTCCGTTCGTCGGGAAAAGTTAAAAGAGATCATTCGTGATGATTCAGTCACGGTCAGGGAAGCTCAAGGCAAAATTGCCCACACCGCAAAAGATTTGACCGAACAGTTTGAAGAAGCGATCACCGAAGGGTTGGAGGGTGTGATGATCAAAAAATTAGACTCGCCCTATCAAGCAGGCGCGCGTAATTTCAACTGGATTAAGTTCAAAAGAATGGTCGGCGGCGAGCTCTCTGACACAGTTGATTGCGTCTTACTTGGTTACCTCTACGGAACTGGAAAACGGACCAGTTTTGGGGTTGGAGGTCTGTTAGTAGGAGTTTACAATCCTAAAGAAGATAGGTTCGAAAGTATTAGCAGAATAGGTACAGGACTGACAGATGAAGAGTGGAGAAAGGTGAAAGAGATGGCTGACAAAAACAAACTTGATCACAAGCCAGCCAGAGTCGAATCTCTCATCACCCCGTCAGTTTGGGTCGAACCTGAAATAGTTCTGGAAATTTTTGCGGACGAGATTACCCGTAGCCCACTTCACAGCGCTGGCAAAACTGAGAGTGAACCAGGGTACGCGCTGCGTTTTCCTAGATTAGTTTCTTTTCGTGGGGATTCAAAAAGAGCTGAGGATGCGACTACTGTTGAAGAGATTGAAAAAATGTACAAAGCACAATTTAAGCACCTCAAATAATTGATTCCGTTGGATCAAAATTTAAAACGCACATGTGCCATTCGGTGGGTTTGTCTCCGTACAAACTAGGCCAACTGGATTAACATAAATGTAATAGTCGTCGCTTCCCTGGGTTACCTTAAAACTTGCAGGTTTGCTACCAGAAGATAGTAGGCCAGAGGTTGGATTCCGAGCTTCAGCTTGAGTCGCTGGGACTGCGGGTAAAAGATAAACATCCCCGCTAAAGTTAAAGTAAATTACCGGACCACTTGCGCCTGATGAGCTCGATGGAAGAGAACTGGTAGTGATGCCCGGGGTGAAGTTAATCGTTTGAGTAGAAGTAATTACTGGGTTACCACTTGCTGTATAACAGACAATTCCAGTGGTATAGCTACCACCACCAAGAGTGATAGTGGCGTAGGTTCCGTAAAAAGTTTTTGGGTCAGGGTCGCCGATGGGTGAGGTGCAGGAAGTAGGTTTACTGGCAGCAACAGAATCTGTTCTTAGCTGCCTCACCTGTGAAACCACCTCTTTAGCTTGATTTTGAAGATCTTGGCGAGTTTTTGCATTATTAAAACTAGCAACCCCGATCGTTGACAGTATCACCAGTATTACAATCGAGATGAGGAGCTCAATGAGGGTAAACCCAGAGTTATTTAATTTGAAAGACTTGGACATTAGTTAAATATTAACTCCTTGTCTTTAGCTAAGTCAAAAGTTAAAATTCAAAACTCTAAATCAGATTCAAAAATCCATTATGACTAAAATCGTCTCCGATCTTCATCTCCATTCTTCCTACGCACGAGCGACGAGCAAGGAGCTCAATTTTGACACTCTTTCTCTCTGGGCAAAAATCAAAGGGATAAATCTACTTTCGAGTGCAGATTTTACTCACCCAATTTGGGCAAAAGAGAGCCTAGAAAAGCTCAAAGAAGAGGGTAACGGACTCTTTTCCTACAAAGAATTAAGCTTTATGTTGGGAGCAGAAGTGAGCTGTATTTTTTCCCAGGGAGGGAAACTCCGCCGAGTCCACTTGCTTCTTTATGTCCCTAGCTTTGACGCGATGCAAAAAGTTAACACCGAGCTTGGGAAAAGAGGGAAACTAGGTTCGGACGGGCGACCAATACTGGGTTTGACCGCTAAAGCAGTCCTGGAGATCTTACTTTCAGCCGATGAAAACGCGATTATGATTCCTGCTCACGCTTGGACCCCTTGGTTTGGAGTCTTGGGACAAAACGGGGGCTTTGATTCACTGGAAGAGTGTTTTGGTGACCTAACTAAATATATTTACGCGGTTGAGACAGGATTGAGTAGTGATCCGCAAATGAATTGGCGTGTCAAAGAGCTTGACGAGCGTTCGATAGTTTCTTTTTCTGATGCCCACAGTGCACCCAAGATGGGTCGGGAACTGACAATTTTCGACACTGAGCTGAGTTACCCTGGGATTTTGGAAGCATTGAAAAAGCAAAAAATCGAACAAACGATCGAGTTTTTCCCTGAAGAAGGCAAATACCACTATAACGGCCACCGCAACTGCAATTTCAAAGAAACACCTTCTGGAACGGTAAAAAGGAACCTACTTTGTCCCAACTGCAAAAAACCGCTTACGATTGGGGTGATGCACCGAGTCGAGACTTTGGCAGAGAAGGATCGCCCGGAAGGTTTCACCAATAAAAGCCGACCAGGCTTTTCTAAGTTTGTTCCACTTTTGGAAATAGTTGCTGAGACAAAAGGTTCACCTGTGGCTTCCCGGAAAGTTAAAGAATCCTATCACGAGCTGATCGAAAAACACGGCAGTGAAGTGGACATTCTTACGAAATTGAAAACAGAGGAGTTGGAAGAGCCTCGACTGGCCGAGGCAATCGAGAAAGTCAGAAGAGAGGATATCTACATTGACCCAGGTTATGACGGAGTCTACGGTGAAGTCCACATTTGGAAAGACAAAGGGAAAAAAAGTAAAGAGCCTAAACAGATAGAGAAAGTAGAAGAAGAAACTCCTCAAATAAGACTTTTTGATTAGTTTCTTCCACCTTTGCAAACAAAGGTGGAGCCAAATTTCCGACCCAGTGGTTCTCTGGCTAAAATTTAGTTTCGCTCAACTTAAGTTTCCAAAACACTTCGTTTAGGATGGAAACTTTTCTTCGAATCAGTTTCGTTCCACTAAATTTCTTAACGCTTGGAACCAAAGGTCGGATACCAGTTTTTAAAAGCGCCGGGCTCAAAGCTGGTTATTGTGATATAAGCTTGATTCTTGACGCTTGATTCCTGATACTTAAATCATGAAGAAGTTTGCTCAGATTGTTTCGATAGTTTTTGAGCCCTACACAGTTTCCTTCGTAGCTCTTGTTTTGGTCACCCATCAGCTTCCAGTAAGCACTGAAGAAAAAATCGGCTGGTTTTTCGCCGCGGTCGCCCTTGGAGGCTTGCCAGCGTTAGCGGTTTATCTTTACGAGCGCAAAATAGGCAAAATTCACGATGTTTTTATCACTAACCGTTTAGAAAGAAGAGATGTTCAACTGGCGTGGTTTTTGGGGTCGGGGGCCTTCTTTTTAGTTGCTCTTGCTTTCGACGCGCCTAGACTACTTTTGGCTTTGAGCTTGACCTTAGTCGTTTTGAGTTTTCTAATCACCCTCATATCTCTTTACTGGAAAGTCAGTGTTCACATGGTTGGTGTGACACTGTTTGTTACACTTTTGCTACTGTGTTACTCAGTTAGTACCTTTTGGCTTCTCATCTTGTTGCCCCTCGTCGCCTGGGCGAGGGTCAGACTGGGACAGCACACCTTGAGCCAGGTGACAGTCGCGACAATCATGACAATTGCCGTCACTTACAGTGTGTTTTACCTCTTTGGATTGGCTAGTTTTTGACATTTGTTTTCCAAGATTCTAAAATTTAACTAATGCTGACCACACCTCACCTATTAGTTGGTGCTGCAATTGGTGCAACTTTTCACAATCCGCTTCTAGTCGCTCCCGCGGCGGCGGCGAGCCATTTTGCGCTCGACAGCGTCCCCCATTTGATGGGAATCATCGAAGTAGAGGACTTGGATAAAAAAGACCTTGCTTTCGTGGTTGGTGATGTTCTTCTAGGAGTTTCACTGGTCTTTTTACTTTCAAGAAATAATCCCAACAGCGATCTCATGTGGCTGGGAGCTTTCTGTGCGGTGCTGCCAGACTTTCATCACACCTTTCAGGCACTTTTTGGCCCAGACAAGCTGGAAAAGTATGATAAATGGCACCTCAAGTTTCACTACAAAAAGCCAATGGATATCCTTCCGGGGATAGCTACCCAGGTTTTGACCGTCCTCTTAGCAGTGTTTTTGATTCGACCATGAATCTAAGCCTTGCAATTTCGAATAAAACTACCCTAAAATATTAGATAAGACCTACCTATGCCCAAACTGCCTAAAAAATCTTTTTACCTCATTTCCGGGATTCTATTGCTTCTGATTCTAGTCTCTGCAGGACTTTTTTTGTTTTACCAAACTAACCCAAGCTTTTTAAAATCTCATCCAAAAGTCAGCATAATTAAAACAGAAGGCAAAAAAGACACTTCTCCAGTTAAGACTGCCTTTACCGCACAAATACTTACGCTTGGAAGCGATTCCTTAACAGTTAAAAACTTACAGGATGGTAAAAACTACAATGTGTCATTTAATTCCAGTACTTTAATAACCAGTAATGGGACAAACAGTTCTGTTGCAAATATTAAAGTTGGAGATAAGGTTCAGCTTTATTCAAAAACAACCTCAACAATAGACCCAAACAAAACTTATTACACTGAGTGGATTGATGTACAGCAACCTTTAGATTTCAGTAAGGTAGAGACAAAATGATTGGAACCCTGTCAGTTAGAAAATTACTAATACTTTCCTTTGCCTGTTTGGTATTTGGACTTTTATTTATTTTTCTACCCAAAAAAGCTTTTGCAGCTCCAAACAGCCAAGGACTTGGGTGGGCTTTACCCGTAGTAAAAACTAACGTTGATGGTGCAGGACAACCAGTTAATACCTGTTTCGGTCCTAACCCTGGCTTCAGTTTAATCACCGTCGTACTAAGAGATGGAGTTACTGGTGGCATAGTTAACGGAGCAATTACTATGAAGAATGTTAACTCAACATTTGGGAACACCGCATCGGCAGTTGGAAGCAGTGCAACCATAGGTTGTATAGTGCCAGGATCAGGACCAAACACAGGAGTTTGGGTATCAGTTTGGGGTGTTCCTGGTTATGAGTCGTGGCAGTATCAAATGCCATCTCCAGCCGGACCAACTGCTAATTTCAACTGGTGCTGTGGTTTTGGGATAGATTACGCGAGTGGAGTAGGCGGAAATGGTGGGTATTCACTTGTCTATAATATCTATTTGATTCCAAACGGGCAGAATGGTTCATTACAGGCAAATAATCCTCAGCCAACAGGAAGAGTAATTGTTTCTAACACTGCGACTAATGTTAACGTTGATTTTCAATCATTAAGGGGTTTACAGCAAGCTGGAACTTCAAACTCTGTGCTTGATGGGTTTATTTGGCTTTCAGGACCAGCAAACCCAGCCTGTGGTGGTGGCACTAGCTGTTTTATAAGTCTCTGCTATACATTGTGCGGTAACTTCTTAGGTATTGGAGGAACGCTCTCCCGAACACTAAATAACCTACCACTGGGTAAATATACTTACTATGTCCAACTTCATGAAACTTCCAGGGCTCCCTGTACAACTTGGATAGATGGCCGGACGTATTGTATGAACAATGACATACCGATCACTGCACAAACCGATTTTCAAACTTTTTGTATTACTAACACTGCTGGAAATAATGTTCCATGTTTGACAGGTAGGAATCAACCCAATTTGACAGGTAGCGTTAATAATCCAGGAACCATAACCCCTGGTACCTCAGTCACTTTTAATGGTACATCTCAAAATATAGGTAATGCGCCAACAGGAGGGCCGTTCTTCGTAAGATTTTGTCTAGATGCTCCGGATGAGGCTTCTTGTTACTCTGACCCCGCAATTACTGGAAAGACTTACACTGGAACAACTGTACTTGAGAGTGCTTTAAATAGTGGTGCTAGCAGTCTCTCCCCAAAGCAGTGGACTTGGACTGCGACTAGTGGAGACCATCAGATAGTATTTTGTGTAGATATTAATGCACCTGCGGGAGCAATTTCAGAAACGACTGAAACTGCAGATGACAACTGCACGACTCAGAGTTTTACAGTTGGTGGAGGTGGTGGGGGAAGTAAACCAGACCTAACCATAGTACCTTTTAGTGCTAACACCCCAACCCAGGCAGTAAATGTTGGGTTCGGAACTACCACTCTTACTAGTCCCACAGGCAGTACTATTACTGTCCCTCAAGGTCAGGCAGTTACCTTTGCATACCGAGCGAGAAACATCGGATCAGTTAGTGCTGGAGCTTTTATTACCTTCGGCTCAGCTACCGGTAGTCCTGTGACAAGATCCATACCTACAGCGACTTTACCAGCTAACACTAGTACTGGACCTCAATTTTTTGGAGTAACTTGGGCTGCAGTTGGAACCTATACTGTCACCATCAAAACGGATAATGGTTCATCTGTTGATGAAGCAGATGAAAACAACAACACCGTTGTTTTAACGATCAAAGTTTCAGCGGCTCCAAACCTTCAAGTCATTTCAGTTTCCCCATTAGGTCCTGTTGCTGTGGGTCTTCCTGTCGATTTCCGAGCGGTCGTCCAAAATACTGGTAATTCCAACTCCGCTGCCACACTTGGCCGTTTCTGTGTCGACAACATCAACTGCTACACAGACAACACTGGACAAATAGGAAACGAGCCTGGCATCAAAGCACTTGTGACCAACGAAGGGACCTCGGTTGATACTACGTCTCCTTGGATACCAACCGGAGGTCCACACACAATCTACTTTTGTGCCGATACACCTAAACCTGGGGCAGTTCCTGAAACAAATGAAGATGATAACTGTAACTCTTACTTTATACCCGCAGTCTCAACCAACAACTCTTGGTTGAAGACCACCTCGGGTGATGTAGGCAGTATTGGCCAAGGAACAAACAGCATGCGTTTGCCAGCTCCTCTAGGACAGATCAATATTGACTATCTCGGTATCGGAAGCCACGGAATCAATGCAAAATTCCCAGGAGACATCGCTGCAGGAGCAAGAAAATGGTTGGTTAGCGACTATTCAGGATTTGGTTTGCCCTCTCCTAACAATTACGGACTTTTACTCGAAAAATTTGGCAAACTAGCCACTGGACTGACGGCGAACGGGACTTTGCCAACCACTAGCGGGGTTTACAGTTACCCGTCAGGCTTTACCTGGAACGGAATAGGTGGGACGTGCTCCTTGGCAGGCGCAACCCCAGCTATCACCGACGGTATGATCATCTTCATCAACGGAGATCTCACCATCGGCAATGGTGGTCAAAACACTTTGAACTCCAACGCCAATTGCCCAGTCGTCATTGTTGCTAAAGGCAATATCACTGTGAACGACGCTGTCACTACCATCAACTCCTTCATGGTCTCGGACGGCATCTTTGACTCTTTGCAAAATTCAACCAACCCAGCGAACCCTCTCACGATCAACGGTGGAGTAATATCTAGCTTGGACTCAACTAAAGGCAGACCAAACTTTGATAGACAACTTTCAAATAATGCCAGTCCAGCTGAGACACTTAACTTTAAGTCCGGCTACCTCTACATGTTGCTTGGCCATCTGGGTATCCAAAGGACCACTTTCGCTGAAGTTAACCCCTAAAAAATTAGCGTCTCTGGAGACAAATCCCTTTTTGTGATAAAATCTGTGGCCGTATGGCCCAGAAAAAAACTGTCCCCAATCAAAATAAAAGAGTCCTCGTTGCACTATCCGGCGGAGTAGATAGTGCCGTTAGCGCTGCTTTGCTCAAAGACCAGGGCTACACAGTCGAAGCCGGCCACATGGTCTGCTGGGATGAAGGTCCTTACTGTTCGGCCGACGCTGACCGCGCCTCCGCAGCCAAGGTAGCTGCTCACCTCGATATTCCTTTTCACGTTTTTGATTTTCGTAAAGAATACAGACAGGAAGTCATCGGCTACTTCTACTCAGAGTACGAAGAGGGGAGAACTCCCAACCCAGACGTAGCCTGCAATCGGGAGATCAAGTTTGGAATTTTTCTCCAAAAAGCTCTCTCGCTCGGCTACGATTATATTGCCACTGGGCACTACGCGAGAGTTGAGAAAGTAGGAGACAGATACAAATTGCTTGCCGGAGTTGATCCCAACAAAGATCAAAGCTACTTTCTCTACAATTTAAACCAAGAGCAACTTGCCCACAGTCTTTTTCCAGTTGGAGCTTTGCTAAAAACCCAGGTTCGAGAAATTGCTGAGAAGTACAAACTGCCGAACTCAGCCAAAAAAGACAGCCAGGGGATTTGTTTCATTGGAGACGTCGAAATTAGCGAATTTTTGCGCGAAAAGATCAAACCCAGGTTTGGTGAGGTTGTCAATCCCTCTGGGGAAGTGCTAGGAAAGCACCAGGGGGTGGCTTTTTACACAATTGGACAGAGAGAAGGGCTGGGAATCAGTAAAAAAGTCCCACACTATGTCGTTGCCAAACAAATTAAGACCAATACTATCGTCGCCGCTCCTTTCAATGATGAAAGCCACTTTCAGAAGTCTTTAAGCGGAGAAAAAGTAAATTGGGTGAGTTCAATCCCTCTCGAAGGTGAGGAAGTCTCTGTGAGAAGCCGTTACCGCCAGGATTTGCTTTCAGCTAGGATTGTCGAAGCAGAGGAAAAAAGCCTCAAACTGGCCTTCTCAGAGCCTCAGAGAGGTATAACTTCAGGTCAGTCCGTCGTTCTCTACAAAGGCGAAGAGGTTTTGGGTGGGGGAACAATAATTTAAAAGAAATGCTACACTTAGATATATAAAGATATGGATAATACAATCTCATCTAAAATAGTAACTAGTAGTGCAAAAGATATCGTAACACCTCAAATAGTGAGTGTCAGTTACTGGATTGCCACACCTAGTGTAGGTTCGCTCAACCACTGGGGACTGGCTCTTTTGGCGGCCTTAAGTACTTTGGTCCTCATCTTCGTCTTGGTTTTGCTCGGGATTAAGCTCCTCAACTCATCTCTTTCTTCAACGAAACAAAAATTTCTCACTAAAGCAATTTGGTCATTGATCGCTTTTGGCCCAATTGGATGGCTTCTGATACTGTCTCGTTTGTACGGAATTGTTTTTTTCTCAGCGCGGTTTTGGTGGGTGATTTGGTTTGCCTGTTTGATCGCAGTTTGCGTTTATCTCTACCGGAATTACAGAAAAATTCCTGCGAAAGAACACTCCATCCAAACCTACCAACTCAAAAAGAGATACTTCCCCAAGAAAAAACGTTGAGTTTGAAATAGGTTGCTTGCTATTTCTTTTCTTTTTTTCTTATAATTAAAGTTAAGAATGAGCCTGCCCAAAGACTCCAGTGTATTTTTCGATAAAAATAAACTTAGTAGAAAGAATCTCCTCGGCGAGTCAGCCATAGTTTTGTCAGTATTAGTGCTGATTGGCTTGATTTTAGGTGCAGGATTGATCCTACGAAACCACTCTTCCAACTCACAAAATAAAAAACAGGCCACCGCAGCTGCAAAACCCAACAAACCCACGGATTATCAGCTCGGCAATATGGTTGTGGGCCTCGTTACCTCAATCGATAAGAACAATAAGACAATCATGATTCAGACCTCAGAAGACCCACCCAAAATTCACAAAATTTTGATTGGCTCAAAGACTATGATCAGTCTAGCCCCGTCGCCTTACGCTAGTGCCTCTGCAAAAGTAAATTACTCACGCAAGTTTGAAAATCTGAGAGTAGGGAATGTCTTGCAAATTATCACAAAAGAAGATCCAAAAATTACTAACGACCTCAATGCATTAACAGTGGTAATCGTGATCTAAATGAAACGAAAGTTTGTTCTCACTATCGCAATTTTCTTATTCGGGGCCGTAGTTGCTTCACTAGCTGCTCCTAAAGTTAAGGCAGTTGATCAGCCCTATGAGGGTTACGGTTGGGCTAGAATAACTCAGGCGGTTGGGCTGGGAAATCAGTTTATTTACCGATTCTTCGATGCAACTACCGGGCTCGCAATTGCTCCAGACACAGCTTCAATCTCCCTCACCGAAACAGTTCCACCGGCTCTTGGACCTCAAGCACAAATAACTTATTCCTGTGGACCAGGACAACCGATCAACCCTTGCCCAAGTGTTATTTCCTTTAATCCACCAAATAATACCCCGGGTTATAAATGGGAAAATAGAAATTACTTTACAAAGGCAGGCTACCACTCAAGTCTCAATGCAGGACTGTCGACTCACATATTTTCTGCGGGTAATACGGTTGTGACATCAAAAAATTATCTAACTACAAATTCTGTTGGATACCAAGTCAGCTCAACCTGGCCAATTAGTGGAGACTGGTATAGCTATGATCCGGATTACACGGTTTTAGCGTATCCTTCCGGCGCTACGCCTGGTGCAACTCCAGCGGGGACAAGTGCTGGCATTTACTATCAATTCACCAACAACGCCAACCAGGTAATCAATACCTTCACGACCTTACCAGCGGCAGGCCCTTTTCCCTTAAGTATCAACATCCCACCTAGAGGGTTTGCTACGGATGGAACCTACGGCTGGGGAGGGTCAGTCAGCGATGACCAGTCTACTAATTCTGGCTGGAATAATTCAATAAATAGGTTCGGTATTGATCGAATCGGTCCCACTAGTGCTTGTGGGGTAAACAATCCACTCACGGTTGCCCCAGGAGTACCAATAAGTATCACAGTAAATTCTACCGATACGTCTGGTGATCCAAACGGCAATGTTGCCACAGTCCTTGATGGTAATTTTCGTCTCTCACCAAACGGAGGTGGGATTTGGATCTCCTGGCCTCCTACCTCAAACACACCCTACAGTTATTCTGGCAGTCACAGCGAGGCTGCTACCTCAACTTATACTGGACCAGCGCCTAGCTCAACCGGGACATATATCTTCCAGTTTCACGCGAGAGATAAGTCTAAAAATTCGTTTGGAGCTCAGTCACAATATGGTGCTTACTCAGTCTGTACTGGCACATTGACGGTTGTTAATCAGGATTTTTCTGCAAATGCAATTATGACCCCATTGAGTATCAAACAGGGGGAGCAGAGTACCGGGTATCTGCAAGTCCACCCAATTTCTGGGTATAACGGTACTGTTTCAATCACTGCCACTGTCACACCGAAAGCACCGCTAACTCCGCCAGCAATAGGCACTAGTATTACTTTTAGTCCAACGAGTTTAACATTTAGTGGAGGGGCGCCGACTGATCAATCAGCCAATGTTAATTTCATCACGAGCTATCCAACAACAAGTATTGGTGACTATGACATCACGTTTACCGTGAGTTCTAGTTCGCCGTCGATCACCCATAATTCGAATACGATAACTATATCGGTAGGGGGTTACGTTCCCCGAGGGTGGTTCCAAACAACCGGTGGGGATGTCGGTTCTGAAAGAGGAATTACTGGAAATGCTTCGACACAAACAAACAGAGTAACTGTCTCAGGAGCCGGGGATGGACAAGAGTATGTTACCTACACGTGTGGTACTACATTGCCAGGTTGTGCTGGAGGTATGAATGCTTCTCAAGGGATCGCTCCGGGAACGACTATTCAATCCAAGATTGGTAATGAGAATACTACCGGCACTTTTGGTACCGATCGGCTCTACCGTGCCTACCTAGCTTTTAATACTAGTTTATCTGGTGTGCCGATTTCTCAAGCTTGGCTGAGGGTTTATGTAAAAGATCTAACAAAAGTCGATCTCAATGGCGATGCAACACCGGATGATTTTTATGTAGATGTTAAACAAAAAAGTTGGGGTCCGGCGAGCGGCCCGGTAAGTGGGTCATTGACTGCCCCGGGTGTTTGGGATACTCCTGGGTCCGGTACTTGCAGTGGCAACTTTAATACTGGTACTGCTTTTCCTGGAACTGCAGGGATGTTTTTTTCACAACCTTTACAGTATGTTGAATTTGGTATTGATCCAAGCTGTGTTAATGCTTCTGGTTGGACCTATCTAGAATTAAGCACTCGCCATCAACTTCAGATTAGCCCTTATACCTATTTCGGAAAGTACTTCAATGTGAATGTTAACTTAGGCGGTAATACCAACTTCCCGCCACAATTGAGAGTTGCTTACAACCCTCTTTATCCAAGTAACGCAGACTATTTGGCTGTTGCCAATGGGGCAATCAGCAACTTTATCTCAGCCAAAAACTGGCTCTTGCCAAACTACGCGCTCGATTCAGACGCCTCTGCCACTTCTGGAGGAGCAAACTATTACAATTATTTCTGGAATACCATCGGAGTAAATCGAGCCGCTGACTGGACCCCCTCTGGTGGTTGTACTATTACTGGTTCTCTGCCAGCGACTGGTTGCCAGCTTTCAACTACGGCAGATCTGCCTGATTCGGGTAGTGGAGTGACAAATTTCCGGTACAAGAAACCCTCTGGCTCACCCACCCTAACTGACGTTACTTACAATATTACCAGCGCTTCAAGCGGAAATCCGACCGTTGTTTTCATTGACGGTAATTTTTACGTAAATAAAGATATCCTTGTCTCCGGCAATAAAAAGTGGATTTTTGTGGTCAATGGCAATGTTTGGGTAAATCCAACTGTCGCGGAGATTGATGCGGTGATCATCACTTCAGGGAAATTCGAAAGTTCTCACTGGCTTAATTCCAGAAACGACACGCGATTTCAAAGGTTACAAAAACTCCAAGAAAAGATTGAGCAGTACAAAACCGCCACTGGTCACTACCCCGTTGCAGCAGCAGAGGATACCAGCAACAGCTGTTCAACAGTTTCTGGAGGGACAACCTGGTGGACCAATGCACCAGCGGGGACAGGAAGTTGGGGTAGTGCCGCTCCATCCAGCCCCTGTAATGCTACTCAAGGCTTGCGTTACCAACTCTCTACGGCAGGTATTCCTGGTTATGGTGCGATTGATATTAACAACACTGGACTTCCTTCTCCGTTGGACACACTTAAAGACCCATCGAATGGAGCAAGTATTGCTGGAAAAGTTGTAGCAACCCCGAAGCGCTTTGCCCTCCGCTATAAATCCTGGGATCCGGGAGGAGGGCCAATTGCTTACGCCCTCTTTGGTGCGATAGAGGATGATGATGGTCTAGACGCGTCCTCAGCGGTGCCTGACCCACAGTTTTTCCTTTGCGGCGGTGATTACAACAACCCCAGCGATACGTTATATAAAAGCGATGCTGGTACTAATACTGCTTGCAGGTATTACCCGCTCTTGGTGAAAGGGTCTGTTTTTGCTCAAGCTGGTCTGACTCTGGGTCGTGACTTGGGAGACGACAACAACTCAATTTACGCTGCGCATCCAGCTATTCCAGGAGAAAAGTTTGTCTATGACCCAAGCTTACTTTATTTCTTCTCAAAAATAATCAGCAACGGACAAGCTCTTTTTTCGACAGACTCCCATACTAGAGTAAATGAAACCAATCCCTAAACTGCTGATAAGGTCTTCTTGACAAGTTCAATTCCTTAAGATATCATCGGCCCTACCAATATGTAATTAGATTCTTTCCCGAAAACGGTCTGTTGGTTACGAAAGAGGCTTGGCAAATAGGGCCTTTTTTGGTGGGAAAGCAATCAGTTGGAGTACTT
>DATIHF010000081.1:0-13027 GCA_035480955.1 Saccharimonadales bacterium (SeqCode)
CGATAGAGGGATCGAACCTCTGACCTCCGCAATGTCAATGCGACGCTCTAACCAGCTGAGCTAATCGTCCAATTATTTTTTAACCTTGGGAAGTTGTCTTTCTTCCAAAATCTTATCGATTATACCATAGCTTTTAGCTTCGGTTGAATCCATGAAAAAGTCCCTTTCGGTATCTTTTTCAACCTGGGAAAGTTTACGAGAAGTTTCACCAGCCAAAATTTCGTTCAAACGCTTTTTCATTTTTAAAATCTCCTCAGCGTGAATCTGGATATCGGTTGCTTGGCCCTCGACTCCACCGAGAGGTTGGTGAATCATTATTTTGGAATTTGGCAGTGTAATTCGCTTGCCTTTTTTTCCGCCCGCGAGTAGCACTGCTGCGCCAGAGGCAGCCATTCCCAGACACAAAGTCGAGACATCTGAACGAATAAATTTCATGGTGTCATAAATTGCCAGGGTTGAATGAACATAACCCCCGGGCGAATTAATATAAAAGGAAATATCAGCTTCGGAATTTTCGTTGTCGAGATAAAGAAGTTGCGCAATGATGACATTGGCCACGTCATCGTTGATCGCCCCACCGAGAAAAATAATTCGCTCTTCCAGAAGTCGGCTAAAGATATCGTAAGCCCGCTCCCCGCCTGGCTCACGCTTGATAACCATGGGTACAAGATCCATTATTTAATTTCCTTCCCTGTGTTACGGAGCGCGAAGCGATCCATCACCATGGGTACTAAATCCATAATTTGAATTCCTCGTTTCGAGTTTTCTATCTAAGTGTGGCTATTGTAACAGAAAGATCAAGTTTGACTACTTAATAGTAACGCTTGAGGCAGATCCGGAAATTTCAATATCAATTTTTAGAGTGGAGGTTGGGAAGTTGGCGGTTTGATAAGTGTTATCAGTTTGTTTAAAACGGTTTTGATCAATTTTAATATTTTTTACCAAACTTTCGATTTTCACTCGTGCATCAATCTCTTTAGGAATTTTAAGCGTGATATTGGCGGCAGTGGTTTTTAGGTAGGTTTTATTGGAAAAATCTTTGGAGTAGTCAATCTCAATTTGTCCAGTCGTAGACTCGAGAGTAACCAAGTTCGCTTTTAAAGAGGTTAAGTTGAGTTGGAAAACACCTGCTGTTGAAGTGGAATTTATCTCTATTGGAATCAAAGGGGAGATTTTTGTTTCGATCGTATTGCCAAGATTGCTAGCAAAAGGAACGTAGCGGTAGGGTTGGGAAAATGTGTAACTTGCCTCACCAAAATGCTGCTCGGTCGTCAAAGTCGGTGTTGGCAAAGCTTTTGAATATTTGACACTTGATTCAAAACTTTTACTTGAAGTGGTTTTTAAGGCTGAAATTGTCAGATTATTACTCGGGAGTTTGTAAATAAAACTAGCTTTTGTAAGATTGCCCAACGGTTTTTCAAAAGTTGCGGTTCCATTGGCAAGAGGGTTTCTGGTTAGAGGGTTGAGAATCAAAACAATCGGAACGATAAAAATTAAAGCTAGGAGTAACAGAAAGATCTTAAAGGAAGAAGGTCTACCCAAAACAAACTCAACTCCAATCAAAATAAGCAAAACCGGCCAGAATTTCCAAATATTCTGCCAAATATCCCAAGGCAGCACCCCGAAGTTATTGAGAAGAAAGACTGCTCCGAGCGCAATTAAAACAATTGCTCCAAAAGGAAGGCCTTTATTTGAACGAGCCTGGTCTGATTTAAACATTGTTGAGTAGTTTGGAAGACTTAAATTTACTTGGATTATATGCTCTGACTCGAGTTACTGTCACGTGAGGGAGACGATGTCGTTTTAGTTGTTTTCTTAGTTCAAAAATTGTTGGTTTTTGGTCGTATCCTAGGACAATCTTGTCAATTTTATAGGTCCTCAAAGTTCGAAAATAATTGTGAGTTTTTGAGCCAAGAACGACTTTGTCAGCAATTTTTTGTTGACGAACCACCTCACCTCTTTTAGTCTCAAAATTTGTTGGCAGAGTGCCTTTGACCTTTTCTACATTAATATCTCGGGCAACTATTGCGAGTAGATAATCACTTTGTTTCTTAGCTTGTTTCAGAAAAGAAGTATGGCCAGGGTGAAAAATATCAAAAGTTCCAAAAACAGCAACTCTATTCATATTTGGTGCGGTCGAGAGGGGTCGAACCTCCACGAGTTGCCTCACAGGCTCCTAAGGCCTGCGCGTCTGCCAATTCCGCCACGACCGCACAATAAGAGAGGCTAATTATACCAAATTGAAATTAATGGGTCTTGTGAGCACGGTCGAGGGCCACTTCGTGAGCCGCTAATTCAGTTGAATCATTGAGAAAAGTTAGTTCTGTTTCTCCGTATTTTTTTAGGAGAGCTTGATGGAGCAGGTAATCAGCGAAAGCAGGATTTTTAGGCAGGACTGGTCCGTGGAGATAGCATCCGTAAACATTGTTTTGAATTGCTCCTTCGGTTTTATCACCACCATTATTTCCCGATCCGACGACCACTTTGCCAAGAGCTTTAGCGTTTTGTCCTAGCTTTGTTTTCCCAGAGTGATTTTCAAAACCAACTAATTTTTCTTCAAGAAATTGGGTTTCCACCACAAGATTGCCCATCATTCTCTTGCTGCCTGCTCTGGTTGCTACATCCAAAATTCCCAGACCCTCGATCTCTTTTCCCTCAAAATCACGGTAGTAAATTCCTGATAGTTGGTAACCACCACAAATACCCAAAATGACTTTTCCTTCTTCAGCTTCTTCTTTGAGTATTTTCTTTTTATCACCTAGTAAATCTTGAGCGACCAAAGTCTGCGCGACATCTTGCCCGCCACCAAAAAAATAAATATCAGTCCAGTCTTTTTTTAGATTCTTTCCGATTCCAATTTCTTCTACTTCTGCCTCTATTCCCCGCCAGAGGCAACGTTTATAAAGTGTCAGAACATTCCCGCGATCTCCATAAGTACTCATTTCTCGCGGGTAAAGCCAAGTGATATTGAGTTTTAATTTACTAGGTTTGATTCGAGCTTGCTCTTCCATCTAATCCTCCCAAAATTGACCGGCTAAACCTTTTTTTGCTAAAAGTTGCTTCAACTCTAGCATTGCCGTGTAAGTTGGTATCACAGTTAGTGTTTCCCCCTCACCCAAAGAGTTGGTCGCTTTTTCTAAAGCCGCCTCTAAACTCTCAATATTTTCAAAATTTTTAAATCCAGCGTATTTGAGTCTCAAAGCCATATCGGCTCCTCGCAAACCTGAAGTGAAAATAAAATCATCTTTCTCAAGAAGTTTTTCAAAATCAACGTCCCAAAGCCAAGAAACGTCTCTACCGTCGGCGATTTTGTCATTAATAACAATCAAAGTAGTTTGTTTAGGTTTTTCTAAATAGGTGCGGATGATTTCGTTAAAGCCAGTCGGGTTTTTTGCCAGGGCTACTAAGAGTTGATGCCCGTTAAAAGTGAGATTTTCTCCTCTGCCGAAAACAGATTTAAAATCTGCTGCAACATCGGCAAAATTAGTTAACGGCAACTCTAGTCCTTTTAAGGCCGAGTAGCTAGCAAGAGCGTTGTAAACGTTAAATAAGCCCAGTAGAGGAGTTTCAATTGTGGTTGTCTCTTCTTTGTTTTTAATAACAAATTGGGTTTTACCTTCAGAAAAATTGATTTCTTGGGCAAAAAAATCAAGTTCTGGACGTTTAAAATCACACTTTGAACATCTGTAATCGCCTTGATGAGAGGAAAAATAAGCAGAATATTCCAAATCTCCTTGGCAAACTGGACAAACGATCGTGTCCAGAGTTGTGGGTTTTTCATCAAGCTTGACAGTCTCGTCGGCTATCCCAAAATAAATCACTTTAGCTTTGCTTTTACCCAAGTAAGCCACAGTTGGGTCGTCAGCATTTAAAACCAGGGTTGTGCTTTGAGGAAGCTCTACTAAAGCTTTTTCCCAAAGTCTTTTTATATTGTCGACTTCTCCGTAGCGGTCAAGCTGATCTCTAAATAAATTTGTTATTACTAATATAGTTGGTTTTAGTTTGGTTAATGTGGTTGCAAGGGCTGCTTCGTCAATTTCAAACAAACCAGTTGTTTTTCCTACTTGGCCGCTGAAATTGGTTTGTTCAAGTAAAGAGCTGACGATTCCTCTTTCCAGGTTGGAACCGGCTCGATTGTGAACAAAAGAAATATTCTCTTTCTCCAGGAAATTACCAATTAATCTTGTTGTGGTGGTCTTGCCATTGGTTCCGGTGACTAAAATCGTCCTTTCCAGGCCCGCTGAGAGCTTTTTTAAGGCGTTTTTATCCAAATACAGGCTAAAGAGACCTGGCGCGGCCGTGCCGCCGCTAGAGCGGAGTTTAAGAAATTGCTTTGTTGCCTTGCCAGCAAAAACGGAAATAGTTAATTGAGGATCCACCAAATCATTATAACAACCGCGTATAGGTTACTGAACTGAAAGAATTATTTGTTGGTAGCCTGCTACCCTGATAGCCCAGGTAGGACTGGCTGCGTAAGAGCGACCAATTCGCCAAGGAGTGATTACGCCAGTAGGTGCATAGCGGGTACGCAAACCATTGGCAACAATTTCATTGGCCTGTTCCCAGCTGGCAAAATGATAAGAACCATTGTTCCAGCCATAAGGGTTGTAAGAGTAAGCTGGGACTGCTTTTCCAAGCTGAGACTCTAAATTTGCAATCGAGGGCAAAAGAGTCCAGTCAAGATCGTATTTGTCGGCAACATCAATAAAATTCTGGGCTTTTCCAGAAAAAGGAGAAGCATTGGCACGAAAATATTTTTCCAGTCTTTCGACACGGTTGTCTTTTTGAGCAACCACGGAAACAACCATTGCAGTTTGTGGCTGTGGGTTTTGTGAAATCTGCGGAACAGTGTCCGCTTCTGAAGTTTGGTTCTTTGAAATTGTGGGACTCCCTGCCATTACTACTAATACAGTGACAAGAAGAGCAGCTGTCCTAAGATAAACCTTTAACATATCTCTCCCCAAGCAAAAACCACGACAAAAGCAAAAACTTAAGTAGTGGCAAACTTGCAGGGGAGAAAGTGTGTGCGTCAGAGTTTCTGAGCACAAAAAAATTTGTCCTTCGACAAATATTTATGAACTTAGTATACCCTATAACTAGAGTTTTGTCAAATCAACGCTCTATCTTGCAGCCATTTCTGACATGGCAAACTCGACTCCAAAAGCCCAAGCTCCTTCGCTATCAGCATAGCGAGTCATTATTGCTTCTGGAGTGGTCAAACCGCGGTCAATATAGTCATATTTGAGCCCCTTTGCCACAGTTTCAATTGCAAACTGCCAGTCATGAAATCTTGCACCTGAGTCAGCTCCTGTGTAAATCGCCCAGCCCCAAGCGTTGTGCGAGCCTTTGGGAATATTTTTTCCTAAAGTTGATTCTTGAAAAGCGATTGCGGGCATCAACCGATAGTCTAGCCCGTATTTATCAGCAGTGGAGACAAAAGTCGTACCTAATCCACTCATTGGAGAATTGTGCCGAGCGAGAAAATTGTCGACAATTACTGCTCTTGAGTCCCCCCTTCCAACCGCGGAGTAGATTTTTGGCGTAGAGCTTTTTTGTGCGTAATAACTCTCGATTGGAGAAGAAACTATATTTTTAGAACTTGGAGTTTCGGCAACAATCGAAGCAAAAAATTTATCTGGATTTGTTTTCAGGTTAATAACAAAGAGTAAAACTAAAATATTTAGAAGGATTGAAAAAAATATAGCGGTTAGCAGGCTTTTTTTCATGTGTCGCCATCTAATTTAGACGAAACTAAAAATTTTGTCAAAGAGGTTTTTAAGTCTAAGTTAGATTGTTCTAAATTGGGATAGATTTGACAAACCAAAGCAAAATTTGGGATGATTTACTCACCTGCTATGAGTTTTCTTTCAGACTCAGATTCTCAAAATTCCTTAAAAAACAGAAAAAATTGGATTACTCTCGGTTCCGTCGTTTTCATCCTCTTAGCCATACCCTTAACTGTCTTTTCCCTAATCAATACACGCGATATTCGAAAAAACGCCGCGGCGAGTCCAAACGACCCTTGTTATGTGTCTACCTGCCCTGGGGTTGCTAGTTCTCAACAATGGGCCTTAAACAAAATTAACGCCCCAGCTGCTTGGGATGTGACACATGGAGACACGTCTATCAAGATAGCTGTAGTTGATACTGGAATCAGAGTGACACCAGATTTGATGGGACAGGTTGGAACTGGTATTTCCTTTGCACCGGTTGGGGGAACAACGGATGACAGTTACGGTTCATTTGGCTCTGGTACGAATTTAGCCAGCATTATTGGGGCAACACCAAATAACGGACGAGATATGGCTGGGGTAGTTTGGAATACAACAATGCTTCCCGTGAAATCTTGTGACTTCACCTCTGGTGGTTGTTCCCAAGACCAGTTGGCGCAAGGTATCAATTGGTCAGTGACAAATGGTGCAAAAATTATTGTCACTGGGGAATTTTTTACCTCATCAAGCGTCAATCTGGATGCAGCAGTTGCTAATGCAGTAAATAGCGGGGTGATTGTGATCGCCCCGGCAGGCGATAATGCCCTTAATAATTATTATCCTGCACTCATTAACGGTGTTCTTTCTGTTGGAGCCACAGATGTAACTGACACTATTGGCTCCTTTTCTGGTCACGATCCTACCATTGTTGCTCCTGGAGCGGGAACAACAGCCCAACCTGGTGTTACTTTCATTGCTACTGGTGGTTGTTGTTTCGTTAAAATTGGTACTTCAAAAGCTGCTGCTCATGTTGCGGGAGCTGCTGCCCTGCTACTTGCAGCAGGTGTCCCTTATTCTCAGGTTCGAACAGCTCTTATTACCGGAGCAAAAGATTTAGGCCCAGCCGGCTATGACTCGAGATATGGTAATGGCAGACTGGACATTTGTGCCGCACTAAATAGTGCTGGAAAGGTCTGTCCAGTCAGTACGACCGATACTGATGGCGATACAGTTTTAGATGCCGTTGATAACTGTCCCACTGTTTCCAACCTAGATCAGAAAAACTCCGATACTCTTGCCTTTGACAATGGAAATTATTTCACAACCAAAGATGCTTCGGTTCCAAATGGAGACAAGACTGGTGACGCTTGTGACACGGATAATGATAATGATGGTCTGCCAGATGCCTCAGAAAACCCATTAGCCAATTGCGGAACTTTCAACGGAGTAACTACGACTCATCCCAACCCTAAGTCAGGTGACTACACGGATGATGACAATCACAACGGTAATGCCGCGCTCCCAATGGGAACAGACACAGCTGACAATGGCCCTTCGTGGGACACGGACAACGATGGTTGGCCCGACGGTATCGAATGTGCCCAAGGTACCAACCCTCGGGATAAAGCCTCAGCACCTGCAAAAGTAAGTGCACAAGAAGGCACCGACACTGATGCTGACGGAATTCCGGACGGTTGGGAGATCCGCTGGGGGACTTGTCCTGGACCAACTTTCACGACTCTTGCGGCTTGTCATGTCAATTTTAACCTGAGTAACCCACTTGTTACTGATACAAAAGATAGTGATGCGGACACAATCGGAGACTGTAAGGAGATTGTCGATATCAACGGGGACAATGTGGCCAATTACCCTGGGGATACCATTGCTTTAGCCAACATTACCAATGATACTACTAAAGCACGAACTTCTGATCTAGACTTTAACAAAGACGGAGTGCTCAATTTCCCCGGTGACGCAGTCAATAGCGCCAAAAGAACCACCGGTGCAATCCCCTGTCTTTGATATTTAATTGGTTAAGTTACGGATTTAGGTGGAGGAAGTAGAGCTTTAACTTTTTCAACATATTCATCAGGAACCATGAAAGAAAAGGACGGAACCGCGAAAAATTTGTGTGGATCAATCTGTAGTGAAATGTAATTTCTGCTACTAGGTATATAAATATTTTTTTTGATATCAACAAAAAGCACTTTTTGCTGTTTTGTGCTTGAAATTTTAGTTATTCCTTTGTCATCGATTCGGATCTTGTAAGAATCTTTTTTTACATAAAGATAAATTTCATAAACTAATAAACTTAGGATTGTAATTCCCATTAACAATCCTCCCCAAACGAATCCGAAGCGTATTAGTGCAAAGATTACTATTGGTATTGCTAAAAACAGACCTTTTATTGAGAAGCTTCTCAAAAATGATTTTCTTTTCTGATCAGTAATTTCGTATTCAATCATGTTTTAAACACTAGGTTTCAGAATTTTTAAAATGCTCACCCATATGAAAGTAAACATCAGATGAAATCTTCAAAACAATTAAAATAAAAATTAACGTTGTTTGCAAATTTAATAATCTAACTATGTCGATTCCAGTAAAAATAAACGCGAAAAGATAAAGGAAATTCTTAATCGGTATTGAAGCTAGCTTTGCTTTTGTGGTTTTCTCATATTCTTTATTTCCAATAAAATTTACTAAATAAGAGAAAAAATGACTGCAAAAAAACGCAATAAAAGGGATGAGCATAATTGAAAAAGAGTCTTTTATTGCAAAAATTAGACCACTTGTCTGAATTCGGTGTTGCTGGTTATCACCTAGATTGTAAGAGTAAATCAGAATAAAGAAATAGATTAAAAAAGAGAAAACGATAATGAAAAAAGGTGCACTTTTATCAACAAAAGTACCATTTTCGCTATAATTTCCCTCCGTGGGGGTTTTAACCATTTTTAAGCAAGTAAAAAAACTTACTATTAAAAGTTCAACCCAATAAATCATTATTATCTTGTAAACATCGAGGTGAAGAAAAAGTATTTGGTAAACAGGAATTAGGTTTACAACTAAAAGCACCATTAGTGAGGGAAATTTAATCAAATAGTTAGTTCGATTGGACATATTATTATTTAAAGTTTACCACGCAGAAATAGAAAAAATAAATTTCAAATATCCTTTGCATTAAGGGAAAATTCTGGAGATGTTAAGGGTGGGAATTACTTCTTTTTCTGAGAATCTAAAAAAGCTTTTTTGATCGCCAGTCTTTTTGCGGTTTTGTGGGAATGAGTTCGGTGACTTTTTCCGACACCAGTTCGTCTTTTTGCCATAGACGTGATTATACACTACTACTGCGACAATGATCTGAAAAAGCCGCTCTAGAAACGGCTTTTTGAGAGATAAGGTAAATTTTCTAAGGGAAAAAGACAAACTTTATAATCGCAGCAATGATGACAATAGTTAAGAAGAAAATACTCAAACCAATTGGCGATTCCCAACTATACCATTTCATTTTCGACATATTTTCTGACCATTGCAATTCGTGTATTTCGTCCATTTGTTTTCGATCCATTTAAATTCACCTCCTTAAATATCCAGATACTCCACTGGAATCGTGTCTTTTTCAATTAAACCTTCAACCGTGATAAAGAGTTCTTTTGGTAGATCATTTTTAAGTTCTTCTTTATTAGCCCCAACAAAAAGTTCTGCTTTATTGGAATTAATTAAATAGTCACCACTTTCCTTCCAGGCTTTTCGGTCAGTCAACAATGAAGCTTTAGCAACCGTAACTAAATAAACCGCCCAGTTGTCTTTTTGAGTTTTGTAAATTGTCGCATTGAGCCACCACACTTTGTCATCACTAAAGCCACTCCAGTCCCCGACCCAGGAACCAACAAAACGCTGTTCCCGTTTAGCGTCACCCAGACCAATCTGCAAGGTGACATCTTTCATGCCTTTCTTCTTGTCTTGATTTCGTGCCACGAATTCACTTAAAGCTCTGACAATTACTGAAGACAAGGCTTCTCCAGCAATGTTTTTGGCTTGTTCGAATAGTGAAGCATCTTTTTCGCTAACATAAATGGTTTTATTCGGCATATATGCATACTATACGTATATGTATAAACTTGTCAATATTGAATTTTTATTTGGGAGAATTTCTGGAGCGCGAGAAGGGGTTCGAACCCTCGACCTCTTCCTTGGCAAGGAAGCGTTCTACCGCTGAACTACTCGCGCCTGAACGCTGCCTAATATAGACTAAATTCACCAAATTGTCAAAGCTAATCCTCCCAATAACCAGTTTGAAGTCTGGATCTCAAGCGGCGAAGTTTCTCAGCGTATCTGTATAAATAGTATTTTGGGGACAAAGGCAGATCCTGCGCTCGGAGGTAACTGTATTTGAAACCGCCGAAACCTCTTTTGAATAAACTAAAACCATACCAGGGGTGGCCGGGTTTGAAGTTTTTGTCTTTCACGACTCCCCAAAAATTGTAGTATTTCAGTCCTCTTCTTTTAGCTTCTTTGATCGCCTCCCACTGCAGTGAGTAACCAACTGACTGATCGGTTTTTTCGCTGGCTCCATGCAAATAGGACGCCATTTCTCCATAAAAACTGATCATTGCCATAGCGAGGACTTTTCCATCATTTTTAGCCTTAAAAATTCTCATTTCGTTGTCTTTACTCAAAATTTCAAACTGTTTGAGGTAGTAGTCTTTTGAGTGATTAACAAAACCTTTTCTCTCAGACGTTGCAAAGAGCATCTCAACGAACTTCTCTGCGTCTTCTTGCTGATCGCTTATTTCGACCGTAACACCCTGCTTTGGTTCGTTGCGGACCAAATAACGGGTGGTCTTTCGCATTTCCATCAGCAGTTCTTCCTCGGACTTTGACAAGTCTACTAGCCAAGCGTCTTCTACCTGAGTAAAAGCAACACTGCTTTGAAAACCCAAGTTCGCAAAAAGTGCACGATTTTCTTCTTTTTCTTCAATTGCAGGTTCAATTTTAATGAAAATGCACTTTTGTTCAGCAGAAATTTCTTTTAGTTTCACGAGCAAAACATTCAAAATTTCCCTATTTTGCCAATCTTTCAAAATCGGACCACGTGGTACGTAAAGGTAATTTCCAAGCTTAGTTTCGACCAAAATTGCCAGGCAAATTCCAATTAGCTCGCTTCCCTGGTAGATTCCATAGCGAAAAGTCTTTTTACCGACTTGTTCACTGAATTCTCCCCAATTCCAACTTTGGAGAAAATTATTCGGAGAGGTTTTTAGGGAAAAATCTTCCCAAACCTCTTTATCATTTAGATCTTTGACTTCCATTTAGTTAATTTTGACAAAACTGAGACGAAATTGCGAGAGTACAGCTAGTTTGTTAAAATGTCTGAACTTATTCCGGGGTCGTCTAGTGGTAGGACAGTGGGTTCTGGTCCCACTAACCAAGGTTCGAATCCTTGCCCCGGATCCAAATTAGTTTAAGATAGTACCAAATGGCAAAATCAGTAATCAAAACTGAAAACTTGACCAAATACTACGGAAAAAACCTTGGGGTCGAATCTTTAAATCTGGAAATTAAAGAAGGTGAAGTTTTTGGTTACCTGGGTTTAAACGGAGCCGGTAAGACTACTACCATTCGTTTGTTTTTGAACTTTATTAATCCAAGTTCAGGAAATGTTTCGATTTTTGGTCTTGACCCCACAAAAGAGTCTCACAAACTCAATGATTTTATTGGCTATCTCCCTGGAGAAGTTCATCTCTACGAAAGACTTTCCGGCCGAGACCATCTTAAATATCAAGCGAGTTTGCGAAATAAAGTTGATTGGAGTTATGTTGAAACGCTCGCGGATCGTTTTAATGCAAACTTGCACAAACCCATTCGCTCCCTCTCTCACGGGAATAAACAAAAAATCGCCCTGATTGCTGCTTTCATGGTCAAACCAAAGCTTTTGATACTCGATGAGCCAACCACTGGGCTAGACCCACTTATCCAAAGAGAATTCTACAATTTGGTAGCAGAGGTCAATAAAGAAGGCACAACTGTCTTTATTTCCTCTCATATTTTGCCTGAAGTGGAACGAATTTGTCACCGGGTTGGTATTATTCGGTCGGGAAATTTGGTTGTCACCGAAGATATCGAAAATCTTAAAAAGAAAGCAATTAGACCTATCGAAGTTCACTTTACTAAAGCACCAAAGGTGGAGATTTTCCAAAAAATTCCAGGTATTAACAATCCTGTCCTCCACGATAATATCCTAAGGGCCAACATCAAAGGAACTATGGATCCTTTAATTAAAGAATTAGCTAAATATGAAGTTGAGAATTTGATCACTGCTGAGCCTGATTTGGAACAAATTTTTCTAAATTACTACAGTGGGGTGAGCGATGCCTAAAATACTTCTTCAAACTTTTAAGTTCCAAAGAAGATCCTTTATTTTTTGGACAATTGGGATAATTTTACTCGTTGCGCTCTATATTTCCGTTTACCCAAGTATTCGGGACAGCTCTAAAGCTTTAACTGACTACCTTGACAAACTTCCTGAGGCTTTTAAATCGATAGTTGGTGAAGCCTCTACTTATATCACCCCTTCCGGATATATAAACACTGAAATGTTTAGCATGATGTTACCTTTGATAATTTTGATTTACTCGATTGGTTTTGGTTCTGGAGCAATATCTGGTGAAGAAGAAAATGGAACTTTGGAGATCGCGCTGGCTAATCCAATCAGACGCAGCCGGATATTATTAGAAAAATTTGGTGCATTAATTCTTTCAGTTGGTTTTTTATGCATCATTATTGTTTTAGTGATATTAATAGGGACAAAAATTGCCGATATGAGTATTCCTATTGATAAAGTAGCGGCGGCAACTTTTAGTTTGTTTTTGTTAGGAGTCAATGCAGGAACGATTGCCCTCTTTTTTGGAGCCCTGACGGGCAATAGAGGAGTTTCGATTGGAATTACTGCTGCGATTACAGTTTTGTCTTTCTTTATTAATATTCTAGCCCCCGCTGTCTCTGGTTTGGACAAAATTAAAGAAGTTTCACTTTTCTACCACTATATGGGTCACACCCCGCTCTTGAATGGAATCTATTGGCCTTCGGCACTGCTTTTCATTTGGGTAACCATAATCCTTGTCAGTTTTAGTCTAGTTGCCTTTTCCCGTCGCGACCTCAACGTCTAGTTACTCCTCATAGTAATGTTTTATGGTATTTACAAATAGCTAATTTATTTACTATTATCTACTTAGAGTTTTGAAAGGGGGTGTAATTATGAGCCAAAATAATTCAGAAGTGACAGGTTGGGCCGGATGGGCTGCTTTTGCGGGTTTTTT